>NZ_JBLWEO010000068.1:0-4491 GCF_048287395.1 Candidatus Electronema sp. PJ
CAAGCTCAGGAGCAGGAAGATCAGCGTCTTGAGCAGCTCAACCTGTTTGAATAGCGGCTGCCTTCAGGCAGCTCAAGTTGTTTAACCGCTTTGAGCGGTTCAGAATCTCAAGCCACCGGCTTTGCCGGTGGTACTTGACTCTTATTTTTTCCTCAATCGCTGGCCAATCTTCCCCGTAATCTCCTCAAACTCCGGGAGCCGGAGGAAATGCAAGGTTGTGGCATACAACAAAGCCGTGCTAGCGATGAGCACGGTCACTCCTACCAGCTGGAAAAGGATTTTTCCTGCCAGCAGAGGCAGGAGTAGCCTTTGCAACCCGATCAGACTGCCTGCCATCACCGTACTGGCCAGCAGGATTTTCAGGGTGCCTTTACCCAAATGCTTGAGCGAGAAGCCAGCCAGTTTCCGATAGAGGATAAAACCGAGAAAAAGGAAGTTCAACACCATTGAGCAGGAGGTGGCCAGGGCAATGGCCTGGAAGGAAAGCCTGTCAATGGTCAGAGTAATGAAGAGGATGTTGACGGCCACGGCGAGAAACGAGCTGATCACCGGGTACTTGGTGTCATTCAAGGCATAAAAGACCGGCACCATGATCTTGACCGCCGAGTAAGCGAAGAGACCATAGGCGTAGCAAATCAAGGCCTGGGCCGTAAAGGCGGTATCCTTGGCCGTGAAGGCTCCATGTTCAAAGATCAGGCGGATAATCGGCCCGGCAAGGAGAATCAGGCCGACCGTAGCCGGAATAGTCAGGCTGAACACCATGACTAAGGAGGAGGAAAAGGTTTGCCGCAGCCCGACTAAATCTTTTTGCGCAGCATGACGGGCCAGCACCGGCATGGCCGCGATGGAAAAAGCCACGCCAAAGACCCCGATGGGTAGCTGGACGAGGCGAAAGGCGTAATTCAACCAGGAAACCGAGCCTTCCTGGCAGGAAGCGGCAAAATTGGTGTTGACAAACACGTTGATCTGGGTGGCAGAGAGGCCAACTGTGGCAGGCAACATCAACCAGAGGATGCGCCGCAGGCCTGGATCGCGGAGATCAAGGTGTGGCAGAAAGCGAAAGCCAGTCTGACGCAATGCAGGCAGCTGGACAAGAAGTTGCAGCAGGCCACCCAGCAACGTTCCCCAGGCCATACCGATGATGGCCTCTTGACCAAACTTTGGCAGGAGCCAGGCCAGGGATACGCCGCCGATGATGGAGCCGAGATTGAAGAAAGAAGAGGACATGGCTGGGACAAAAAACTTGCCCTTGGTGTTCAACATCCCCATGACTGCTGCGGCTAAGGCCACCAGGAGGAGGAAGGGGAACATAATCTGGGTCATCACGGCGGTCAGTTCGGTCTTGCCGAGGACAGCGGCAAAATCAGGGGCGAGCAGGCGGACGATAGGCTCGGCCAGCAACATGCCAACGAGAACAAGCAAACTGAGGAGCAGCGAGAGAAAGACCAAGACGTTTGAGGCCAGTTGCCAAGTGGCTGCACTGCCCTTGTTGGTGTCATAATCCGAGAACACAGTGACAAAAGCGGCAGATAACGCGCCTTCGCCGAACAAATCCCGGAGTAAATTGGGGATGCGAAAGGCCACCACAAAGGCATCATAGGCATAGCCTGCCCCGAACAGATGGGCAAAGACCTGCTCGCGGATTAAACCTAAGACCCGGCTGCACATCACCGCCCCGCTTACCGTTCCGGCAGACCGGGCAATCTTCCCGGTTGAACTGCTTGCTTTTTCTGGCATAATTTTCTCGATTCTGACTGACCGCTTTTTTGCTTCTTGCTTGACTTGAAAGGGATTAAGGAGCAGAATACACTTCAACACTCCCGACAGATGGTTGTTACCACTCCCGGCGCAAAAGGGAAAGTCCTTTTCCGCGCCAGCCCTCTGCCGACAAATCAATTCCAGCACCTGGCACCGGAGGCATTCATGCGCGACGTTCAGCAGATCAGGAACACGGTTATCCTTGGACACGGCCACAGCGGTAAAACCACCCTTGCCGAGGCTCTGCTTTTCACTGCCGATGCAATCGGGCGACTGGGCAGGGTAGATGAGGGCAGTTCTACCTTGGACTTTGAAGATGAGGAGATTCGCCGGAAGATCTCGATCAATGCTGCCTTTGGCCATCTGATTTGGCAGGGCTGTGAACTGTTTTTGACCGACACGCCGGGCGATGACAACTTTGTCAACGAGACCAAGTTTGCCGCGCGCCTGGCTGACAGCGCGCTGCTCACCGTGGGTGGGGTACTGGGAGTGCGTAGCCAGACCGAGCGTTTTGTTGATTTAGTCCTGGAACGCAAGTTGCCCTGTCTGATCTGCATTACCAAGATGGATCGGGAGCGAGCCAATTTCCTTGAGACCTTTGATGAAATCCGGCAAACCTTTCCCAAACTGAATCCAGCAGTCCTGCATCTGCCGATTGGCGCGGAAAAGGACTTTCAAGGCGTGATTGACATCCTTAACAACCAGGCCTTGCTTTTCCGCTTGGATGGCACCGTGGATATCGCCGAGGTGCCTGCGGAATTGCTTGATGAGACAGCGGTTCGACGGGCGAGTTTGATGGAATATGTCGCTGAGACCGACGATGATCTGCTTGAGCATTTTCTCGAAGAAGGCGAGTTGTCGGATGAAGCCCTGAAAAACGGCCTAGCAGCTGCTGTGCGGCAAGGCAAAATCGCGCCAGTGCTGCCTTGTTCCCCGCTCAACAACGCAGGCAGCTCTATCATCCTTGATGCGATCACCAGCTTCTTACCTTCGCCGGATCAGCGGCCCGTGCTGATCGGTACCAATCCCAAAACCAAGGAGCTGGTGCAGCGTCGAGGCTTGGCAGACGCACCTTTCTCCGCTCAAGTCTTCAAAACCACCGCTGATACGTTTACTGGACGGCTGACTGTCTTCCGCGTACTTTCTGGCACCCTCAAAGGCGACAGTTTTTACAACTCCACCAAGGGCGAGAACGAGCACTTCGGCCATTTGTTCCTCATGCAAGGCAAAGAGCAGAAGGAGGTCGAGAGTGTCTGCGCAGGCATGATCGCTGCGGTGGCCAAACTGAAGAATACGGGCACGGGCGATACCCTGTGTGAAGAGGCTAATCCAGTGCTGTATGAGCCGCTGGAGCCGTTGTCTTCGGTAATATCCTATGCCGTCACCGCCAAAGTCGAGAAGGACGAGGAAAAGCTTTTCTCGGCCCTCACCAAAATGCTGGACGAAGACCTGACCCTGCATTTGACCCGCGAAACCCAAACCCACGAGGTGCTGCTCTCTGGTGTTGGCCAGGTGCATCTGGATGTCATCAAAGATAAAATTAAGCGCAAGTTCTCGGTCGAGATGGCGTTGTCCGTACCCAAGATCCCCTATCGGGAAACCCTAAAAGGCAAGGCAACTGCCCAGGGTAAGCACAAGAAGCAATCGGGTGGACGCGGCCAATTCGGCGATTGCACCATTGAAATAGAGCCATTAAAGAACGGCGAACATTTTGAGTTTGTCGATAAAATCGTGGGCGGCGTGATTCCCCAGCAGTACCGCCCGGCGGTGGAGAAGGGGGTTCTCGAGGCCATGGAGAAAGGGGTGATTGCGGGCTATCCTTTTTCAGGTCTCAAGGTTGGTCTGCTGGATGGCTCCTATCACAACGTGGATTCCTCGGAAATGGCCTTCAAAATAGCCGGTTCCTTAGCCTTTAAAAAGGCCGTGCTGGAGGCGCATCCCGTGTTGCTGGAGCCAATCATGGAGATGGAAATCCGGGTGGACAAGGAACATGTGGGCGATGTGATGGGCGATCTCAATTCACGCCGAGGCAAGGTGCTGGGCATGGATTCTAACAACCGGCACGAGATTATCCGGGCGCAAGTACCGCAGGCAGAAATCCAACTTTACAGTTTGGACCTGACTTCAATGACTGGCGGGCGGGGCAGCTTCCAGGTCAAGTTCTCCCATTACGAAGAGGTGCCGACACAAATCGCCCAAAAGATCATTGCCAACCATCAGATAGAGGTCGGCGGAGAGTAAAACCAGCTTTGCCACCAACAGCCCTCAGGTGCTGCTCGGCCAAAGTTCCTTCTCAAGAAACTTCACCATTCTGGGCAGAAATCCAAGCAGGTTGGCCACGTCCGCAACCTGCTTGTCTTCGTTTCTGGCCGAGCAACAACTTGTTGTAGCTCAACCAGAACCTTTTTTGGCCAAGCAAGAGAAGGTTCTGGCTCGGCCAAACTCCTTTGCGGCTAACCAAGAAAGGAGTTTGGGTTAGCCGGAAAGGAATCTTGCCGAGTACGAAAGGAGTGCGGCTCGGCCACAAAGCAGTTTGGCTCGGCAGAACTCCTTTCTGGCTAAACAACAACTCTTGGTGGCTTAACCAGAACCTAAATCGGCTGCGTCAAATAGGCTCTGACAGCATCGCGGACAATGGAAATTTTTGCCTTGAACCAAGAGATTCCTTTGTTGACGAAGCAATGATATTCAAGCCGCAGGAATGCCCTAAGAGCCATCCCGATATGGTTGCGC
>NZ_JBLWEO010000069.1:0-44461 GCF_048287395.1 Candidatus Electronema sp. PJ
ACTGCCGCCTCCTCAAAACTCAAACCTTCACGTTCTTTGATTTCCAATACTTTCCGGCGAAAATCTACTGAATAGGCCATAAGATTCAACTCATAGGATGAAAATGATTGCTTGATCATTTTATATCGCTGCGGCTATAATAAGTGAAGATACTCTGCTCATAAACACGGTTCTGCTGCGCTCGCTCCTTGGGAGCACGCAGCAGACACCCCATCATTTCCCCCGCCTCTGTTTGTTACCTTTTCGTATCTCATTCACACAAGGTACACGGCAGGCTCGACTTATGCAAGAGGTCTAGTGGATAAATGAGGTCTTGTAAAACAACTTGATAAGAGCCACATCACGGTGTCTTGATATTAACCCAGGTTTCTATCTGTTATTGAATAAAATTGCACAGTTCCCCGGCATGAGTTATATTGCTGATGTCAAAGTCAGAACAAACACATGCGGAGAGGAACTATGGATATCGAGATCACTGCATTTTACTGCGTCTGCGATGATTTGCTGAACTCTTTGAATTATCAGGGTCATTCTCAATGCCGGATGAGTGCTGCGGAAGTCATGACAGCGGCGGCCTTTTTCGCGGCGGACATTATGAGGAAAGTTGCAATTTTCTCAAGTAATACAGGCATATCTCCCGCATGATTTCAAAAGACCGGTTCAGTCGGCGGCTTGGCAGGCTGGCTTGCAGATGCCGCTGATAGCGCGGATTCATTGGAAAATTATACAACTAACAGTTTTCCTGTCCCTCTCTGCCGGAACATCCGCATAAGACGCTGCAAAATATATCAGGACAAATGCTTCAGGGGCTATATTTCAAGCCGGAAGGAATACTTTTACGGGCTAAAAGTTCATGCTCTGATGACAGAATCAGGAATTCCTGCGAAAATCTTTCTGTCTCCAGGACCATATGCCGACGTTAATTTTTTCTATGATTTTTCTTTTCCTGTTTCATCTGGAAGTGTCGTTTATGGAGATAAAGCATATAATGCCTATAATATTGAAGATGAGCTTGAACAGTCAGGCATTCATCTGAATCCTGTCAGAAAGAAAAATTCAAAAAGAAAATACGAGTCATTTACAGGAGATGGAGTCAAATTCATCCGAAAGCGCATCGAATCGGCATTCAGCGTCATCATTCAAAGATTTCCAGCTCATATTCATGCTGTCACCTCGCATGGCTTTGAATTGAAGGTTTTTCTTTTTATCTTGGCTTACGGCATTGAAAAAACAATGTTATAGGTCACAACTTGGGTTAGATTTATGTCTCCTTCACCACCGTCTTACAGATGATCTCGGCAAGAATAGGGATATTGCGATGCAGGGAATAATGCTGCTCTACCCTTGCTCGGCCTGCCTGTCCCATTGCCAATCGACTCTCTTGCTTATCCCGGAAGAAGCGCAGAGCTTCAACCCACTCATCCAGAGTATCTACCAGCATACCGCAGTCAGAGGTCAGCACATCAAGATTCCCGCCAACCCGCGAGGCAACAGCAGGTATGCCACAAGCCAGATACTGAATCAACTTAAAGGCGCATTTGCCTTTGGCCCATGCGTCATTCGTCAGGGGCATAATGCCAACATCAAAGGAATTAATTAAGGTAATCTCGGTCTGCGCAGACCACGGGATTTCTTCTACTATAATACCTGGAATTGCTGGAGCCTTACCGCCCACAACCACCAAGCGGAGAGGGGCTTCCTTACCTAATATGGTAAGTGGGCTGCTGAGTTGCGCCAAATAAGGAGCGGTGGTAGGTGAGCCAATCCAACCAACCGTAAAGGTTTGATTATCTGTGCGGGGGATAGACCGGTATCGTTCGGTATCTACTACGGTTGGCAGGAGGAAAGTGTTGCGGTTTCTGGTCCGAGCATAATCAGCCAAGATGCCACTGCCTGCGGTAACTGCGGCAGCACCAGCCATTAAGGTATCAAACTTGTTCGCAAGCAATGGTTGCAGGATAGCCCATTTACCTTGTCGGTATTTCAGGTAGAAGGCATCGTCAAAGTCATACAGGTATGGCTTGGAGAGCAGCAGTCGTTCGAGCCAACCAGGCAGGAAGGGAAACAGTTCAGCATAGACAATGGCCCCGGCAAAATGCTGCTGACGAAGCAGCAGTGCTATGCGCTCCGATCCTGATTGAAGCAGGGCACCGAAAGGTAGGTATCTAGTGGTACCCATAACGCGGCGACGCAGATATTCATCGCCCAGCAAGTACTGGAGATGCAGGTCAATCCCATACTCGGCCAAGCCTGTTTTGTATTGCTCCAGGCGATAGCGGGTGCTGGCAGCTAAGGGGCCATAAAGAGCCAGGCCAAGCAGCTTAATCATGCTGGCTTGCTGGCCAGCTGGTCATAGATGTGTTGATAGCGGGCCACTCCATCATCCAAGGCAAAATAACGCAAGGCCACCTGACGGCAACGTACCTTGATATCAGGCTGCTGGGTCAGTTGCAGCAACTTGCTGAGGGCCTCGTGCATCTCTGGCTCACCAAATTGTTCCAGCACCACGCCTACCTGCTCATCAGCGAAAAGGGCAGCCAGGTCTCCCACCCCGCTGTTGCTCAGGCAAGGCACGCCGCAGCCCAGAAACTCCCCCAGCTTAGTCGGTGCTGATGCTTTCTTGGAATAGACTGGTTTGATGAAGAAGATACCTGCATCCATCTGCTGCATATACTGGGCTACCTCAGCATGAGCAACCGCCTTAATGTGCACCAAGGCTGGATCAATCTGGAGAGCTGCCATGCGCTCACGAATATACTCATGCCCACCACAGTTGAGAATCTGCAAGCGGGCTGTTGGTAGCCTTGCGTGCAGCAGCTGAAAGCAGCGCAGTACTTCGTCAAAGAGATACCAAACTCCCACAGAGCCAACATAGCCTAAGGTAAAGGGACGAGCTTGGTTCGTGGTTGCTGGCTGAAACTGTTCTAGGTTAGTGCAGGTGTTGATACACTCGAACCAGGGGAGGCGACCTTGAAGATAGGGGAAACTGCGCATCTCAGTTACTGCGGCTTGAGTCAGCGAGACCACGCAATCAGCATGAAGCAGGAACTGTCGTTCAAACCATTGCGCTAGTCGGTAGAGCGAGCCATTGGCAGGCCAAAGTCCACCATCTACCCGCTCATCAGCCCAGAAGCCGCGCATATCAAAGACGTAATGGATGCGACAGAGCTTCTTCAGTAGTAAAGCAATCACGGAGGCTACGTAGCTGCGAGCATGAATGATCTGAATGTTGTAATACCTGACCAACCATAAGCTGAACGCCAGTCCTTGCAGAATATCAAATGAGGTGGCAACAACGCTGAAGCGTTTATGGTAGCGTAATGGTCGCCAGACAAGACCGCACGCTGCTGCTTGCGCCTGTACCTTGTTGCGCTGTTCAACGTGCTGCCAGTTCTCCTGCTTTTCAAAGCTGATCAGAATGATCGTATTATTCTTTGCTAGCTGCTCTAAATAGCTCAGGACTTGCGATTGACCGAGTGGTTCAAGAATACCATCATAGCTTAGATAGAGAATCCGGGGCAGCATAGTTCACCGCACCCTTGTACCTGGGAATAGCAGCTCCAAGTATCTGTTTGCGGCAGTACTTGGCGAAAAGGTTGCAGCGCGACGCTGTAAGGCCTCGCGATCATGCGGCCTAGATAAGGCCTTCAGCATGGCCGCAGCTAAGGCGGCAACATTCCCAACTGGTACCAGGCACCCCCAGCGACCGTTGTCGAGAATCTCAGCAGGTCCAGCTGGGCACTGCGTTGCCACCACAGGCAGACCACAGGCAAGTGCCTCGATCAGTACCGTTGGTAAGCCTTCATAGTCTGATGATAAAACAAACAAGTCGGCGGTCTGATAGAAGGGCGTAGGGTCAGAGAAGAAGCCTGGGAGGTGCACTTTATTGCTCACGCCTTCCTGAGCAGCAAGTGCTTCTAAGTCGTGGCGCAACTGGCCTTCGCCAAGGATCAGCAAGTCCGCATTACTTTGCGCAAAAGCCTGGGCAAAGGCTCTGATGAGCAGGGCTTGGTTCTTCTGGGCTTTTAAGCTGCCAACCGTGAGGATACGCGGGCCACGCCGTTTCCCCCAGCACTGTTCCGCCTGAGCTAAAGCGGTGTTGCTCGCTGGCTCTGGTCGAGGTACTGGATTATAGACAACCTCGAATCTCGCTTTCTTGATCCCTGACAAGGCAGCAAGGTCATCAACCACGCCCTCAGATACACCTATCCTGGCATCGGCCCAAGGATAGGTGCTGGCAATACTGGTACGAAGAAGCAGGTTGTGCAGATGGCCCCACTCTGCATACTGGGGCGATAACACATTCTGCTCGGCAACCACCAAACGACCTTGCAGCCGCGCGAGTTTGTGGCACAGCACAGCCATTGACGTAAGCGGCCACATGGTTGCCAATACTGCGTCAGGCTGCCGTTGCTGTATATAGGCCGTCAAGGGGCGCAGTAACTTACGAATCTGCTGCGTAGCCAAATCAATGACCTGCACTCTCGCTGGCAGGAGCGGCAGGAGTTCGCCCTTGCGCTGCATAAGAACAAGATCAACCTCATAGCCCCGCGCAAGGAATTCCTGGGCAAGATACAAGTTCGCGCGCTCTGCCCCGCCACCAGCGAGGTTCGGCAAGAGCAAAGCTATTACTGGTTTCCTTGGCTCGGCTGGCATAGTTTAATCTTCTTGCTTTTCTCTCTGATTTGCGAACGGACGAAGCGCAACGTTTGCACGAGGCGGCTTTCGGTAGCAAACTGATACAGTTCTGCCACCGCACGCTGCATAAGTCTGGGTGGAGCACGGTGTCCTGTGGTGGCGAGAACAGTCATGGCCGCAAAGAAGTGCTCCATATCATACTGCTCTGCTGTCGAGCGACACTGTTGGGAAAGCACCCGCTTCTCTGCCACAGTGCTTACGGCATAGCTGCTAATCAGCTCTGCCAGGTCAAATTCCGGTGGCACGGCTTGCAACTCACCGACATTGCCCAAGGGAAGCTGATGCAGATAACCATAACAGCGCAGCGGCTCGTCAACAGTGGCGCAAAGCGTCGGAACACCCAGCATAGCTGCTTCCAGAGCAGCTGTACCCATACCAAGAAACAGGTCGTATTGTGACACTGTGCTGGCGAACTGGCTGTAATCCAAGTTGCCCCGCAGCTTGACCTGGGCATCAATCTGCTGCCGCATGATCTCCTCTCGTACCGCCGCCAAGAGTGGGCCATCGCCATAGATATCCCAAGACACCTCTCTTCCTGCCTGGTTGAGTCTGCGCACGATACCAGGGAGACTGAGATTATACGCCTTAAAATCCACTAATCGTCCCACGGATATCCCCCGCAAGCCGCTACCAGCGACCGGCTGCCAGCACTGCGCTCTTGTCTCTATCGGGAGAGCGATAATTGGACTGACAGTCAGATCCGTGTGCCACAGCTCCTCATGACTCCGTTTGCATTCCTTATTCATGAAGAAGAGCCGTTCCTTGCCGACCGCTAAGGCCACAAGATAGTTCAGGGCTATTCTATCCTTGCGCTCGCCAGTCATAAAGTAAGCCCGTGGATGAAACACCCCTGACAGATGCTTGATCTGGAAGAGGTTGGCAAGTGTTGATTCAAGCAAGAGGCAACGGCCTGCCGAGATCGGATCAAAGCTGAAGAGCAGCAAACGCCTTCCTTGGAGATGCAGCGTGTCCTTACGGAGAAAAGAGATAATCTCTTTGGTGGATGCGTACTCTTGCAGATGCACGCGCTGATCAACACAATGCGCTAAAGCCTGAAAGGAATGGGCGAAGATCACGACCTGCTGCGCTGTAGCAGCAAGCGCGTTGGCCATGCGGACGATTAAGGTCTCGATACCACCAGGCCGCAAGGTGCCATAAACAAAGATGACTGTATCATCTATGCTCATAGTAGCTGCTGCATGGCCAAGTGGTATTGTGCATAATCACGGTAGTAGTCTGATTCATCATACCGGGTTGAGGCCAGCACCATGCAGACCGAACCAGAGGAGAAGTTATCCAGTTCTCGCCAGATCATTGGACAGATATACAGGCCATAGTATGAACGGTTGAGATGGATCCGCTTCTGCTGGTGCGTGTCGCCCAGAATTACGTCAAAGCTGCCAGACATAGCAATGATAAACTCATGCAGCTCCTTATGCGCGTGCCCTCCTCGTTCGGAGCCACCAGGGACATCGTATAAGTAATAAACGCGCTGAATAGCAAAGGGAATGTGGTTGCCGCCTTCGATAAAGGTCAGGTTGCCACGACAATCAACAATCTTCGGCAGATTAATCAGGGCACAGCGGTTAATATCCATGGATCTGTCCTGGTTCATTCGTGGTGAAGACAAGAGGCGGTAGCCGGTTCTCCTGACCTCATGATGAACTATCCTATCCAGCCGCAGCGCATAATACAAGGTGCTTCCTCGCTCGAGCTTGCCGAAAAACGTCGAGCGAGATTTTTAAAATTTGTCGCTCGATGTTTTCCAAAAACCTCGCTCGAGGAAATTTATTTTTCTCACTCGACGTTTGCTACTTATCTCGAGCGAGGGAAGCACCCTCTGTCGCTCGAGACAGGCTCTCACTCTCGAGCGAGAGTCCCTCCTTCTCTCGCTCGACGTTTTGTAAATTTGTCGCTCGAGGAAATTGAGTTTTCTCGAGCGACGTTTGCTGCGCCTCTCGCTCGAGGGGCTGTCTCGCCCTTGCTGGCCAGTGGTCTTGCATTCAGGACTTGAACAAATTACCCAGACCAGGGATAATTCAACGAGCGGAGCTGCTTCAGTGCTGTGTGGATACCTTCTCAACAACAACGATTTTTCTCTCATGGCGCAAGAAATCACCTGCACGAGCAAAGAACGGTACATTGGCGAGCTGTCCGAGGACGGCAAGCGACATGGCCACGGTCTCTGCCTGTATCCTG
Organism: Candidatus Electronema sp. PJ; assembly: GCF_048287395.1. Lineage (NCBI taxonomy): Bacteria > Pseudomonadati > Thermodesulfobacteriota > Desulfobulbia > Desulfobulbales > Desulfobulbaceae > Candidatus Electronema > Candidatus Electronema sp. PJ. The sequence goes on from NZ_JBLWEO010000069.1 coordinate 6,898, forward strand.
ATGGCAGTCAATACGAGGGCGAATGGCAAAATGACCAGCGACACGGCGAAGGAGCCTACCTCGACATCAATGGCAGCAGTTACACAGGCCATTGGCACGAGGGCAAGCGCAGCGGCAAGGGCTGCTTGGAGTGCGCAGGCAAATACCATGGGGAATGGCAGGATGACGAGCAGCACGGCCAAGGCGCATGGACAGGCATGGATGGCTCGGTCTATGACGGGGAATGGCAGCACGGCTTGCGGCACGGGCACGGGAAGCTCACTTGCCCGGCAGGCTCGGTCTATGACGGGGAATGGCAAGAGAACCGCAAGCACGGCCAAGGTACCCTGATGTTACGCGACGGAACCAAGTATATTGGCTCGTGGCAAGAGGATCTTCGCCAGGGACAGGGCACGGTTTTCTTTCCCGATGGCTGTAAGTATTTTGGGGCATTCCAGAACGATAAACGCCACGGACACGGGGTCTTTAGTAGCCCGGATACTACCAAGTATATTGGCAAATGGCTGGCAGACGAGCGTGGGGGTTGGGGCACCTACACCTACAGCGACGGCAGTGTTTATACAGGCTCGTGGCAAAACAACCGCCGACATGGACAAGGCATCTGCACCTATCCTGATGGCTCTCGATATGAAGGGCAATGGCGGGATGATTTGCGGCACGGCAAAGGCACCTATCGTTACCCGAACGGCGAGGAATATATAGGGCATTGGAGCCAAGACCTGCGGCACGGCTATGGCACCTACACTCATACCAATGGCGACCGCTATGATGGCGAATGGGTGAATGGTGGCAAGCACGGCTCTGGTACCTATCTGGCTGCAAGTGGTAGCAAGTACACCGGGGAATGGCAGCATGACCGGATGCACGGCAGAGGGGTGTATGTCTCAGCTGACGGCGAACGCTATGATGGGATGTTCCAGCACAACCACCGGCATGGCTCTGGGGTCTTCACCTTCTTGTCCGGGAATGTCTATGCGGGGCAATGGCTACGCGGAGTCATGGAAGGCTCAGGCTCGCTGACCATGCCAGACGGCACCTTCTATGAAGGGGATTGGCGAGGCGGTTACATGCACGGTGAAGGCACGCTCTCCTTCCCCAATGGCACGGTGTATCGAGGGGAGTGGCTGGAGGATAAAAAGCATGGCCAAGGCACTTGCACCTATCCTGATGGGGCAAAGTATGCCGGGACTTGGCGGGAGAATATGCAGAATGGCTACGGCACCTACACCTACGCAGATAAGTCTGTCTATAAAGGGAAATGGCGGAATAATCTCCGGCATGGTGAAGGCACCTACACGGATTTGGATGGCGACAGCTACACCGGTGCCTGGGAGAATGACAAACGGCATGGCAAAGGCCGGTTAACCGTGGTCAATGGCCAGAGCAAACAGGGCTGGTGGGTGCAGGACAAGTACGTCGGCGTAAACCCACCCGCGAGTAAAGATGAGCAGGATAAGGACTTCTTTGATACCCTGGGTGGCGGTTTAGCAGATGCGGCCAACATGGTCAGCGATGATGATGACGATTAAGCTGCCAGCCTACTCTTGCCCGTACCTGCTGTTTGCTCTCAAATGAACCATTCAGGCAAAGTCAGCCACTTCTTCACCATCGATATGCACTGGCTCGCAGGCAATATCTGCTCGAGACGGCAGACTGATCAAGACCGGCGAGATCTTGGCGAGTTGTTCACCCTTTTGCTCGGTCAAGACGGACTTCAAAAAGCCATCTTCCTTGACTGTGATTCCCAAGGCTGCCCAAGCGGTTAACTCGTACTCAGGGCAGTCAGCCAAGCTGATCACCGCTTTACCGCCGATCTCGTGCAAATATGGCAGCAGGCTTGACTTGAGTTCATGATCCTGCCAGATAAGAAAGGCATACAGCACCTTGGCTTCCAGAGAGCGTTTCTCCTCTCGTGCTTTGTGCGCTGCTGCGGTCAGGCGTTCGCTGATCTCCTTCCTCTTCGCCAATAGAGCATAGAGCGGGGCTTGCTCCTGCTCTGCTTCGGGAAATTGACTGATCAGGCGACTCAGGTGTTCGCGAGCCGCATTAAACAGACCCTGACTCAGGCAGTCAGCCACCTCTCGCAGCAGGCCGTTCTTGATCTCCTCAATTTTGCTTAGGTGTTTCTTGACCTCATCCTTATGATAGTTATCGCTGCTGAGATTCAGGAGCAAAGTTTTAGCTGCGCCGTACTGCTGCTGCTTGAGGAGATCGACAGCCTGGTCGAGTTTACTGTTATTGCTAATCTGGCGCTCGGCTTTACGGCGCAGGGCGATAATCTTTTCTGACAGCCCGGGATCAAAGGCTTTGAGGTTGCGCAAAAGCTGGATGGCCTCGATGTACTCGCCCTTGGTGAGCAGCTCCTGCGCGTATCGGTACTTGCCCGCGATATTCAGATCACGGTTGATGTTAGAAATGAGTAAGATGAAGTCGCCTTTACTATCTGGGAACTCATTCGAGAGCGTCTGCGCCAGCTCTTTCGCCTTTTCCAGCTCGCCCGCACTGATGAGCTTATAGACCTGGGAAGTCTGTTCCCGCTTCTTCAGTTCATATTCTGCAAAGATGATCTTGCAGGTAGCACACTGCTCATCATTACTGCGTTGTTTGCACTTCGGACAGATTTTCATTCTCCAGTTCCTCCGCTGCTGTTGGGCTGCACGCTATCCCTTAATCACGGCCAGCGGCAACAGGCTGACCGCAATCTCGACTAAATCGGTCTGATTGGCCATCACGCTCTCAATATCCTTGTACGAACCAGGGGCTTCGTCCAAGTCTTTCTGATTGCGGACTGCATGGACTACGCCCATAGCATTCAGCCGCTCAACCTCAGCTGCCAAATCCAGCTCGCGCTGCGCCTGACCGCGCCCCATCCTTCTCCCTGCCCCGTGACTGCACGAAGCATAACTCTCCGCATTCCCTTTGCCGAGCACAATGAAGCTGCGACTGCCCTGCGAGCCAGGAATGATGCCGTATTCTCCAGCGCGGGCGCGAGTGGCTCCTTTCCGGTGAATGAGCACCTCTTTGCCAAAGTGCTCTTCCATTGCCGCATAGTTATGGGCTTTGTTGATGCTGTGCAAGAAAGCAACCTCACCAACAACTTCCTGCACTGCCTCTTTCAACCGTTCCATCATCAGCTTTCGGCTGGCCAGGGCAAAATCAACACACCAGTGCATCTCAGCCAGATAATCCTGTGCCTCTTGGGTCTCCAAGGGCAAGTAAGCGAGCTGCCATTGCTTGGGAACCAGGCTGCCCCATTCTTCATTGAGACGGCCAGCCAAGCGGTTGTAGTATTCAGCCACTTTCAGGCCAAGGTTGCGGCTGCCAGAGTGAATCATTAGCCAGACATGCCCGTCATCGCCCTGCTGGATTTCGATAAAATGATTGCCGCCACCCAGGGTACCGATCTGCTTGCAGCCTGCTTGAAACTGCTCGCGGACGATAGACTTCTCCACTTGATCGAGCCGGGCCAGATCAGGCAGCAAACTCCGCTCCTGCTGCTGTTTGTGGTGGTCAAAACCAACTGGTACTGCTGTGCGCACCAAACCGAGTATCTTCTTCAAGGTCTCGCGGTCAAGGCTGGAGAGAGAAGTCTGCTCCGCGCACATGCCACACCCTATGTCAACGCCTACCGCGTTGCAGATCACCGCGCCATCGCAGGCCAACACGCCACCAATGGGCATTCCATAGCCTGCATGGGCATCAGGCATGATGGCCACATGGCTGAACGTAAAAGGATGATTAGCGAGATTGCGCGCCTGCGCCAAGGCAGTCGCTTCAATATCATCCAACCACAGCTTGATCGGTCTTCGTTCGGAGTCGATGATTTGTTTCATAGTTCCACGTTGAGGGTGTTTGGTTTTGGTGTTCTCCGTAGAGGCTTAACACCTGCTTTCATTCATGTGCTTCTTAATAACAACCTCCTGCTGTAGAGCAACAAAATGTTCTAGTTCGGCAAGAGAAGGTTGTTGCTCGGCAAGAAAGAGTTGTTATTAAGCCGTAACCTTCTTCTGCTTGACAACAGAATGTTCCTGCCGAGCCAAAGAAGGTTGTTGCTTAACAAGAGAAGGTTGTTGTCGAGCAAGAACATTCTCTTGCCGAGCCGCAACCTTGTGTTGCTCGGCCACAACCTTCTTTGGCCAAACAAGAACTCTTTCTTGCCGAGCCAAACTCCTGTGCGGCTTAACAGGAACCTTTTGTTAGCGAGCTGCGAACAAAGCACGAGAGTTGTATTTTGCATGTTGTCTGATCGTCAATGGCCGCATCGATCTTCGCAGGAAGCCATTTGCGAACAGTGCACCTTGCCTGCACAAGTGTAGCGAGGTTGTGTTTTTGTTGCTGCAGTTGCACGAACTGGAGCGTGACTCTGTGCTTTTGCCGTAGAACGCTTGAACGAATCGACAAGGGATTGATAGCTGCCTGTATTGAATTTGCCATAAAGAGTATATCCGGCAAAACCAACAACCGCGAGGATCACAAAGCACGGGAAACGAGAGGAACGACCGGGCGGCGTGTATCTTTTTCTCGTACCGCTGCTTGGCTGATACCAACTTTCCGAAACCCCTTGGATACGCGCAGCAAGGGCTTTGCATTTTCCGTCCTTTTCAACATGCAGCTGCTAGAAAACAACATCCCCGATTACAGGACGGCGGCTCCTGTTCTGCAAAGCAGAAATATGCAGAAAAATATCATGGCCCCGATTGTTGGATTGAATAAAGCCAAAGCCTTTTTCATCATCCCAACGCACCAACTTTCCTTCGTAGAATCTGTGATCCATCGTTTTTTGTTCCGGCAGATTAGAGTGTACCGGCAAATCCCAAGTCTTTTCTGTTGAGAAAAATTCATCTTACCCGCCTAGCGCAACTCGAAACCCGGCTCGAATAATCCGCAGGCCTGGTGACAAGCAGAAGCGGAAATAGGAGCTGGCAAACTTGGCGCTGCTGTCCCAAGAGCCGCCCCGCAGCACTCGGCCCGCGCCTTGTTCGCCGCCAGAAGGATTCCGAGCCGGATAAATTGTGTAGCTGTCCTTGGCATACCAGTCTGCGCACCATTCCCACACATTGCCGTGCATGTCATGTAGGCCCCAGGCGTTGGGCTGGATACTGCCCACGGGCTGGGTTCGCCGGTCAGAATTACGGACGTGCCAGGCATAGCGGTCGAGCTGCTCCTCGTCGTCACCAAAGCAGTAAGAGGCACTGCTTCCGGCCCGGCAAGCGTACTCCCATTCGGCCTCAGAGGGTAGGCGGTAATTTCTCCCGGTCTGTCGGGTCAACCACTCGCAGTAATCGCTCGCATCTTGCCAGCTGACATTGATCACGGGCCTGCGGTCGCGGCCCCAACCCTCGTCTCTCGGCCTAGCTCGGCCTGTGGCTAGACAAAATTCCTCGTATTCGGCAAACGTAACCGGAAAGCGGCCTATGCCAAAGCTGTCCAATTCCACCTCATGGGCAGGATGGGCATTTTCAGGGCCATCGCCCTGGATATCACCCATACGAAAACGACCACCAGGCAAGATGATCATTTCCGGCCCGGCATATGGCGGCCTACCGCCTTTACGGACAAGCTGATCCTGCCAGCGAAAAAGGGTGCCGTGGTAGTCGGCATAACGGAGTAGGTTGAAGCCGGAAAAATCCAGCCGAGTAAGATGGGCATCAACCCCGCCTGACAGCTCCAGAAAACGAACGAGCTGATCTGTAGCCCGCACAGGGAAAGGCAGGGGCTGGCGGTCGTTGACCAGGGCGTAGGCAAGGAGAAACTCGCGGAATGTTGAATGCCGAAAACGAAAGGCCCGCTCCGAGGTCTTGCAAAGCAGGGAGCATTGATCAGGTTCAAACCGGTCTAACCAGCAGGTGTTGGCATCTTCACAGAGTAACTCCCATAAATCCTTTTCTGCGATCTCCTGCTGACCTTGTCCTTCCATCCAGCGGGCCACCCGGACGCAGGCGTTGAACATCTCTGCCCGTTCTGGTGGACGAAGATAGCCGCTTTGCTGCTCCTGAAGCGTGCGCAACTTGCGCTCCAGCCAATGCTGAAGCAGAGCTTCATAGATAGTGTAAAGATTCCAGTGCCGCCGTTCGTCTGCGGCCTCAAGCAGGATTTCAATCTGCTGGAGAAACAGAGGCCGTAGCCGCAGTTCTTCAAGTTGATCTAACAGCTGAAAGGCTCGTGTCCGTAAGCGGGCCGCGCCAAAGCTCTGCAAACCCAGATAGCTGCTGCCGCTCCAGGATAGCCGCCGCCGCACCAAGTCCTGCGCCTGTCGGTCATCTAAAGGCGAAAGATGCAGCACCGGGCAGTTGTATCCAGCCAGGCCCCGGATAATCATGTGACCTGCTGGTACAGAGATTACATCTGGAAAAAAGTACGTGCGGCAGGTGATGATCACCCGGCGGAATTCCCAGCCTGCTTCCAGTATCTCCAGCAAGCGTGCGCCAACCCGATTCCGGGCTGTGCAGTCCTCATTCAGACCGTCAAGAAGGAGAACTGTGTCGGATTTGCCGTCCACCGCCGCGATTTGGGCCAAGGTGTCCCGGCCTAACCGAAATAGCTCGCAACGGCAACCCACAGGCCAGAATCCAGCAAGCTGCATCAGCTTGACCATCAGCAGTAAGGAGGTCTTGCCTGCGCCTGCATCGGCAATGAGGAACATTTGATGGCTGCCGTCCCGGTTGCGCGGCTGACCACCGTCAAGAAAGCGGTTGAGTAGGGCAAAGGCAGGTTGCTGCGGCACCGGCTGAAAGCCCCCTCTGCGCCGGGCCGCTGGATTGCGTTCTTGCAGATGCGGCTCAACGTAGAATCTGACTAGCTCCTCATGATCGCCAAATTCGTCCCGCAGCAGATTGAGTTCCTGCGCCCGGTCTCCGGCCAAACGGCCTAGCCGCTTGAGCAGCTGTCCGGCCAAGGCGGAGCTGACAAAGGACAAGGGTTCCATCCCTACTCTCACAGTTGCCTCCTTGCATCGCGCTGGCCATGGTTTTGGCCGGAATGAAAACGAGCGGCGGGAAAAATCAGCCAGGCTGTTTTTCCGTTCGTCGCAGACTCTCAGATTAGCCTAAAACGGGCACTAGTTAAACTTTTTTTTCCAACTGTAGCACTTGGTCGGCAGAAAAAACGTATTGAGATTGAAAAGGAAAGACTGCATAGGGTATAATCTCGCCAATCATCAGCAGATTTCCCTACCCGCCCCGCAGTGGGCGGTCTGCTGCGCTCACTGAACTAATACCTAGAGGATATCATGCAAAAAACACATCTTATGGCGGCAACTCTTTCTGTTCTTCTGCTCTCTTCCTGTCTTGCCAATAAAGCGCAGATGGGCGGTGCAGGTGGCGTAGCCGCAGGCGCTCTTGCCGGACAGGCTATCGGTCGCAACACCGAGTCCACTCTGATCGGCGCAGCAGTTGGCGGAATGTTGGGCTATATTGTCGGCAATGAGATGGACAAATTCGACCAGCAGCAGCTGACAAGGGCCTATGAGAGTGCTCCCTCTGGTCAGCCGGTTGCTTGGACGAACCCGGACAGCCACAATCAGTATCAGGTAATCCCGCAGCCCGCTTACACCAGTGCCAATAATCAGCCCTGCCGCAAGGCAGAGATCGTTGCGGTCATTGACGGCAAGACCGAGCGAACCTACAGCACCGCCTGCCGGGACATAAACGGCCAATGGCAGCTTCAGTAAGCTGTTAGGGTGATTAATGCGCTCAGGCAGCTTTTCAGTGTCCACAAACTCCGCAGCGGAGTTTGTGGATATCACCGATCAGGCCAGGCAAGTAGTCAAAGTGGCAGGGACTGATGAGGGCATTCTCTGTCTTTTCAACCCGCACTCCACTGCCGGGCTGACCATCAACGAGGGTTGCGATCCGGCGGTGCAGCAGGACATACTCGGACTCTTCCGCAAAATGCTCCCTCAGTCCTATCCCTGCCGCCACGCCGAGGGCAACTCCCCTGCGCACATGATGGCAACGCTAACCGGTAGCTCAGTCACGGTGATCATCACCAAGGGTGAGCTGCGGCTTGGCACGTGGCAGCACATTTTTTTTTGTGAATACGACGGCCCCAGAAGCCGCAAGGTGTTCTGGAAAGTACTGGCCGGATGAGCGCGCAGCCGCCGGACACCGGCTTTGAGCAGATTTGCTTTGGCTTGAACCGGGCGACCGATGAGCGGTCGTTGGCCCTTTTTCTCCGCCTCTTCAGCCGCGACGAGCTGCTGAATGTGCTGGTATCTCGTCTTGCGGATGAGGAAATTAGCGGTTTGGTTGATTACTTCACCGGCCTTTTACGCAACCATTTGACGGAAAAGGAATATCACGAGCTGTTTCTTGGCGATTACGGGCATCATCACTGATGTCGTCATTTGTGATGCCGTCATTGAATGCCTGCAACGAGGCATTCACGACTAACAATGGGGCAGAGCAGACTGAATATGCGGCGTTGCTGATCGGCACTATGGCGTTGTCAGTCGCCAGCAGGTCAGATGCGGTTTACATCGAGGCGTTGCAAGCTGACAACGAGACATTGCAGACCGGAAACACGGTATTGCAGACTGACAATGCCCCATGTTCAGTCTGCATCGTGGCATTGTCAGTCTGCAACGCCTCGATGCAGGCCGCACATAAGGCATTGTTGATCTACGATGAGGCGTTGCAGGTCTGAAAAAGGGCAGGAACACCAACCAAGGAGCTTGCAATGGCGAACTTTCCCCGCCGTGAGGCAGACATCAAGGCATTAGCCCAAAACATGATTGCCGGGCTGCACAACAATCCAGATTTTCCCGCTCCGCCGGTCAACGAGAACGAGCTGAAACAATTGCTGGATGAGTTCAACGCCTTGGATGGCGCGCAACGTGCGGCTCAGGCGGCTGCGCAGCAGGCCACCGAGGCCAAACAGGCCAAGTTGGACCAGCTGACTGCGGCGATGAAAAAAGATTTGCACTATGCCGAAGATGCGGTCAACGGCAATGATGCCAAATTAGCCGCGCTGGGCTGGGGCGGCACGGCATCTCCGACCGCGCTTCAGGTGCCGGGCCAGCCCCGTTCGCTGGAGACGGCCAAAGAGGGGCCGGGCTGGCTGTTCTTGGACTGGAAGAAGGCGACCGACGGCGGCAAGACAGCCTTTTATCGGATTGAGCGGCGCGAGCTGCCCGGCGGGACGTGGGCTATGGCCGGCACAGCCCTTGAAGTCGAGGTCATGCTGACCGATCAGGAGCGCGGCAAGGAGTATGAATACCGGGTCATCGCGGTGAACAAGGCGGGCGAGAGTAATCCGAGCAATACGGTGACGGCGGTGCTGTGAGGCAGTTGAAGCAGAGTCTGAAGGAGGCCCTGTATTAGACACCCCTTCCTACGCTGCTGGAGCGAGGGAAGGGATGCTGTGAATATAGAATTGTGTGTCAATCAAGAGCAGGGAAAAAATGAATCATAGGAGAAAACAGTCATGTCTTCTTTGCAGCGCAATTTGGAGCAAATTTGGGAGCAGCTAAGAGGAAAAAGAAGTCCGCAGCAGGACATGCTCCGGCAGGTGCGGATTAGAAATCTGCGCGGCATTGAAGATCTGATCGTTGAATTTAATTATCCTGTTGCCGTGATAGCAGGACCTAATGCCTGTGGCAAAACGACCGTGCTGATGGCTTTAGCCTGCGCGTATGATGTGCCGAGTGCCGGGTTACGTGATTTTAAGCCTGCCACGCTTTTTCCAAACTTCAGGAACAGGAGGACAGATGCCGGGGAAGACTTGGACGACCAAATAACCAATGCTGAAATCAGCTACCTGTTCAATACCTCATTGGGACCGCTGCCGATGACTTGGCGGCGGCTGACAAAGGGAGGATGGAATCCAAATTTTCAGGGGCAAAAAGGAGTCCAACAACCTAAACGTGAAGTAATTGTACGTACATTGGCAAATCTCTCCAATCCCGCCGAAGTGCGAAGCGTATTGAACATAGGTGCCAGATATGAAAAAGTTCAGGAGGTGACTGCAGATTTGATAGCGTTTGCCCAAAACGTGCTGCCTTTTAAATATGTGCGGATGAGCAAAATAATTTCTGGAGGACGCGACCTGCTGGTGGCTGAACGGTCAGATGCCAGCGGACGCTATTCCGAGTTTCACATGTCATCAGGCGAACGGGCCATCCTGCGGCTTTCCATGCAGCTCTCAAATCTCCAAAATAATTTGGTTCTGATTGACGAAGTGGAAGCTGGTCTGCATCCTTACACTCAGCAGCAGCTCATGCTTGAACTGCAACGTCTTGCCCTGCGCAACGATTTGCAGATCGTAGTCACATCTCACAGTCCGGCGGTGCTGGAGTCGGTGCCCAGAGATGCCCGCATTTTTTTGGAGCGCAGCAGCGATTACCGAAATGTCGTAAGCAAGCCCGCCTATCAAGATGTGCTGCAACGTGTGCTGTATGGTCAGTCTCTGAACAAACTCAGCATCATTTGCGAGGACTCGGAGGCCAAAGCTGTGCTGCACGGCTGCTTGGATGTGCTGATGCCAAAACTTGGCCTGCCCACCAATGATATTCTGATTGGAACAGACACAGGAAAAAATCAGTTTGCTGAACATATCCGAGCATTCGGCAAAGTGCAGCAGTTAGACGGGACACTTTTCGTTTTAGATGGTGATGCCCGCGATTTAAAAGAGTCTCTACAGGCGGAAGCATTGAAATTTGGTATTCCGCTTGAGCCACTTTTTCTTCCCGGTGAATCTGGACCTGAACCATTTCTCTGGAAAGCATTGGAAACCAATCAGCATCAGCTTGGTGATTTGCTGGAACGTGGTGAGTCTGGAGATATGATTTCCAGCATAATGCAGCGAATCAAACAAGCGTATGCTAATGCTGCGGACAAACAAAGCAACATCTATAAAAATATGATGTATGACTTGGCCCGTGAATTTCATTATCAAGAAGAAGATTTCCTTCGTTTGGTTGCACGCAGGCTGCTTCAGCTCAACGCTTCTCCAGAGCTGAAAGTCTTTCTGCAAACGCTGGAGCTGGCTGTCAGCCGCTGGCGGCGGTAAAAAATATTGCGCAAAAGTTATTCCATGCCTCCTATCACCAACCTCCGTCAATTCCTTGACATCCTCCGCCGGGAAAACGAACTTCTCGTTATTGATGCCGAGGTTGATCCGTACCTTGAAATCGCGGAAATCCACCGCCGGGTGATCGCTGCGGGCGGCCCTGCCCTGCTCTTCACCAAGGTCAAAGGCTCAACCTTTCCAGTGGTCACTAATCTTTTCGGCACCAACCGGCGGCTGGAGCTGGCCTTTGGCCGCAGGCCACTGGATTTCGTCCGCGATTTGGTGCGCCTGGCGGAAGAGATCATGCCGCCAACACTCGGCAAGCTCTGGCAGTCTCGCTCAGTCGGCCTGCAAGCCCTCAAGGTCGGCCTGAAAAACGTCAGCCGCAGCGACGCGCCCGTGCTGGAGCGGCTGCAAAAGCCCGCCCGCCTCAGCAGCCTGCCCATGCTCACTTCATGGCACAGCGACGGCGGGGCGTTCGTCACCCTGCCACTGGTGTACACCGAACACCCGGACGGGCGCGGCCACAACCTTGGCATGTACCGCATCCAACGCAACGATGATCACACGACTGGTGTGCATTGGCAGATTCACAAGGGCGGCGGCTACCATTACTTCGAGGCCGAGCAGCGCGGCCAGAGCCTGCCCATGACCCTGTTCATCGGCGGGCCGCCTGCCCTGATGCTGGCCGCCATCGCGCCCCTTCCGGAGAATATCCCGGAGCTGATGCTGGCCTCGCTGCTTCAGGGCAGCAGGCTGGCGATGGCTACTGATCCGTTCGGCGGCCACCGCTTGGTGGCGGAGGCGGAGTTTGCGGTGAAAGGCATAGTGCCACCCAAGCTGCGGCAGCCGGAAGGCCCATTTGGCGATCACTACGGCTACAACTCGCTGGCGCACGACTACCCGGTCTTCCAGACAACGCACCTCTATCACCGCAAAGACGCGATTTATCCGGCCACGGTGGTCGGCCATCCCAAGCAGGAAGATTATTTCATCGGCGATTTCTTGCAAGATTTGCTCTCGCCGATCTTCCCGCTGGCCTTGAACGGCGTGCGCCAGCTTAAAACTTTCGGCGAGACCGGCTTTCACTGCTTGGCGGCGGCCAAAGTCTATAACCGCTATTCCCGCGAGGCGTTCGCCGCCGGGCTGCGCATTCTCGGCGAAGGACAGCTTTCTCTGACCAAGTTCCTGATCATCACGGATGGCAGCCTTGATGTCGCCGATTTCCCCAAGCTCTGGCAGCACGTGCTGGAGCGCATCCAATGGGAGCGGGATTTGTTCGTCTTTGCCAATGTCTCGCAGGACACGCTGGATTACACCGGCCCGTCGGTGAACAAAGGCTCAAAGGCGATGCTGCTGGGCTTGGGCGAGCAGCGGCACGATTTGCCGAGGGAGTTCAATGGCAGTCTGCCGCCGGATTGCGGCCCGGCCAAAGTTTTCCTGCCCGGAACACTAGTGGTGCAAGGGGAAAGCTATGCCGACCAGCCGAAGCTGGGCGCAACGCTGGCGAATTGGCCCGGCCTTGCCGAATGGCCAGTCGTGGTGCTGGTGGATTCAACCGCCGCCGCGACGGAGAATTTGCAGGAATTCCTCTGGACGTTCTTCACCCGCTTTGAGCCAGCCGCAGATATCCACGCTAACGAGCAGCAGGTACGCCGCTTCCATGTCGGCCTGACTCCGCCCATCGTCTTTGACTGCCGGATGAAGCCGTGGTACACCGAGGTGCTGGATGTTGATCCGGCCACGAAAGCCTTGGTTGACAGCAAGTTTGACAAAATTATTCCGGCGAAGTGGAGATAGCGATGGCGAGTAAAGAAAAGATTCTTTCCGTATTGAAAGGAAAAAGGGCATATCTGCAAAATCATTTTTCCGTGAGCAATATTGCGTTGTTCGGCTCGCATGTCCGTGACGATGCGCATGAGGCCAGCGACATTGATATTCTGGTTTCCTTGCTTGAGCCGACCTTTGATCATTACATGGAGCTGAAATTCTATCTCGAAGAGCTGTTGGGGTGCCGGGTTGATCTGGTGCTGGAAAATACAGTGAAAAAACGTCTGCAAGCCGTCATTCAGCAGGAAGCGGTCTATGTATAGAGATTGGCGAGTATATCTTGAAGATATCATTGCTGCGGTTGAGAAAATAGAACGATATCTCCAAGGTCAGAGTCAGGAATTTTTCGTCCTGAATGAAGAAAAGCAGGATGCCGTCATCCGCAACCTCGAAATCATCGGCGAGGCTGCCGGAAAAGTGCCTGATGCTGTCAGGGAAAATGCTCCGTCTGTTGAATGGCGCAAGATCGTTGGCCTGCGGAATATTCTGATTCACGAATATTTCGGCGTGAGTGTGCCGATGGTCTGGGATATTGCGCAGAACAAACTTACGCCGCTGAAAGCCGCCTGTTTGGAGCTGCTGTACAGTGAACAACCTTGATTATGCAGCTCACCATCTTGCTCCTGCTTGTCAGCGCAGCTGCCTTGCTGTTCTGGTTGATTGCATTTCCGCAGTACATCTTTTGCGAACTCTTTGAACTGACCGACAAGGGCGGCACAGAGGGAATTCAATTGGCAAAGCGTCAACGCCAGTTCAACCTCTTCTTTGAGCTGCCGCTCTTTCTCCTTTTCCGTCTGCCCAAGTCGTTTTGGAGGAAGGGTAAAAAAATATTTTCTTCCAGCATGAGCTGCTGCTACAAAATTCCGCATTACGCGGGCATAGTCGGTGGAAAAATACCAACTCGGCTGTATCTTGGTACCCCTTCTACCCAGCTTACCCTGAGTTTTCCTTGGCAAAGGCCGCTGCAAGCTGCTGACGATGAATGCGGCAGCGTGAGCAATTTTATTTACTGCAATGATGAATCCTGCCCTTCGCTGGCAATAGAACTCCACGCTCCAGGCCTACACATTACGGGCGAGCAAGTTCAGGTATATGAACTCAGCTCGTTACCTGCTGTCTATCACTGGGAGATATCAGCAGATAAAGCTGGGAAATACCCTGTCGAAATCATCGCCAGATTACATATTACCCCTGATCGTGAGCCAATCCACGTGGTATCACGACATGAAATCAAGGTTATCAAAATTCCCTTTCTGATGAGCCAATAAGCAAGGGAAGAGTCCTGCTCGTTGAGCAAGGAGTTTAGCTCGGCCAGAAAGGAGTTGTAGTCGGTAACAGAGGAGTTTGGCTTGGCCAAACTGCTTTCCTGCCGACTAGCAAAGGAGTTTGGCCGACTCAAACTTCTTTGCTAGTCGGCAAAACTCCTCTGCGGCTTGGCCAGACTCCTTTGCTACTCGGCCAAACTCCTTTTCTGCCGACTCCAACTCCTTGCCAAGTCGGCAGAACTCCTCTTCTGCCGAATAGAACTGCTTGGCAAGCGAGCAAGAAAGGAGTATTAACTCAGGGTTACGTAAAAAACACCGCCGCAGAAGAAACCGGTTTGCTCTCCGCTTCAACCTCATTGTTGACTTCTGCAAGAGGGCTATTTTTTCATCGAGGAACAGCTTATTATGAATATGCAGCACGATTTGCAGCAGCGTCTTCGCCAGAAGCCTGTGCTCTTAATGACCCATTTGGTGCTTGGTTATCCTTCGTTGGCCGTTAATCGGGAGGTAATTCGGCAAATGGCAGAGAATGGAGTTGATTGCATTGAACTCCAGATTCCCTTTTCCGAACCAATGGCTGATGGGCCAGTGATTCTCAAGGCTAATCAGGAGGCTTTGGCTGCTGGCATCAAGGTGCAGGATTGCCTCGCTTTTGCCGCAGAGATGGTTGCTGCTTTTCCGCAGGTACATTTCCTTTTCATGACTTACTACAACATAGTTTTCCGTTATGGCTTGGCAGGTTTTCTCCAACGCGCAGCAAATATGGGCATGAAAGGGTGTATTATTCCTGATTTACCCCCAGAAGAAGGCGGTGAATACCTGCGTCTTGCCAAAGAAAACGGCTTGGCAGTCATCATGTTCTTTACGCCCACTTCCACAGAGGCGCGGATGCGAGAAGTTGCCGCGCAGGGCAGTGGCTTTATCTATTGTGTGGCTCGCAAGGGCGTGACTGGCCAGCACACTGAGGTGAACACCAGTCTTGCCGACTATCTTGCTCGTTGCCGCAAGGCCACAGACTTGCCTTTAGCTGTAGGTTTTGGTATTGCCAGCCGCGAGGATGTGGCCTTGCTGGAAGGCAAAGCTGACATGGCCGTGATTGGCACTGCTACCATTAAGCTGGTTGATCGTGAAGGCGCAGCCGCAGTTGGCCCGTTCATTCGTTCTTTGGCCGAAAACTGAAAGCAGGGCCAACGAGAACCGAGGTAAACTTGCCGTCAGCTGCCACGAAACAGTATTCAGCAAAACCGAATCTACTGTTCAGTAAATCTGGCATTGGAGCAGGCGACACAATGGTGTTGCAGATCTTGGCTGTCTTGGTTTAATGATGCGCTTTTTTTGATGCGGAGTAACAATTTTTGTTCTCGTTCCAAAAAATGTTAGGTATATTCTGCCGCGCTGGTACGTAGTGGGATATTCCGCCTCATTCTTGATAGCGAGACAGAACAACATGCTGACTGTGACCCAAGCAGCTCTTGCTGCCCTTAAAGAACACCTGCACGAGCGGAATATTACTTCCGCAATTCGCATTGCCATGCTGCATGGCAGCTGTAGCGGCGAGAATCTGCGCTTCACTCTCGGCGAGCTACAGCTGAACGACCTGATCTTTTCTTTTGACGGCCTGACCTTTCTCGTTGCTCAAGAGCTTTCGGCGCGATGCGGCAGCATCACGGTTGATTTCGCCAAAGAACATGATCATTGCCCATGCAGCGGGCGGAATGGCGGCTTCAGTATCAATGGCGAACACTTCTCCTTTCACTGTGGCAGCGCAGGTAGTTGCGATTCCTGCTCCGGCGATTGCGCAACGTGTTCTGCCGAGGCCTGTGCGGAAGAGGAATGAGGAGATACCGTCTTGCCTTTTGCCAGGTGAGACGGTAGCTACACGGTACAGCGGAAAACTAGCATCAGCCCCTGATTTCCCTCGTTCCCTATTCCCTCACCATCGCTCGATACGCCTCCACCTTTTTCTTCTCCAGCCACTGCCAGCCTTCGGCCAAGCCCTCCTTACTCCGCTCCAAGAGGAAATAGAGCGTGGGCACGACCACCAAGGTCAGAAAGGTTGCTACCAAGAGGCCGAAGCTGACTGCCACAGCCATCGATTTCCAGAACTGACCAGACTCGCTCACCCAGGAGATAGAAAAACTGCGGAAATCATAAGAAACGCCGGTGATCATCGGTACCAAGCCAAGGATGGTGGTGACTGCGGTTAGAAAGACTGGACGCAGCCGCGTAGCCCCAGCAGCAACCAGGGCTTCCTTGAGGGCAAAGCCTCGTTCCCGGAGTTTGTTGGTATAATCGATCAGCACGATGGCATTATTCACTGCTACGCCTGCGAGCGAGATTACGCCAATGCCCGTCATAATGATGCCAAAGGGCATCTTGTAAACCATCATGCCGAAGAACGCCCCGCCCATTGATAAGATGACTGAACTCATGATCAGGAAGGGTTGACTGATCGAGTTGAACTGGGCCACGATCACGAGGAAGACCAAGAGCAAGGCCACGGCAAAGGCCTTGCTGAGGAAGTCCTGCGATTCCTGCTGATCCTGGTTCTCACCGGTGAACTTGACCTTGTAACCAGGCGGCAAGGGCATTTTAGCGAGCAGCTTCTCGGCCTGCTCCCTAACCACTGGGCCAGGTACTTTGGTCTCATCCACATTGGCCTTGACTGTTACCACCCGCTCGTTGTTGATCCGGTTGATATTGCCGATGGAGCCGGTGAAATCAAGTGTGGCCAAGGTGGAAAGCGGCACAGACATGCCACCCGGCACTGCAATAATCAGCTCGCGGAGCACATCAACCACCCGGCGGTTGTTGTCTGACAACTGCACGGTGATGTCGTAGTCGTCATTGCCGTCCCGGAAGGAGGAGACGGCCAGGCCGTTGTAGGCGGTCTTGAGGGCAAAGCCAATCATGCCGGTGTTCACGCCGAACAGGGCTGCCTTCTGCCGGTCAACCTTGATCCGCACCGAAGGCGTGCCTTCGACATAATTATCCCGGATGTCTTCGACATGGGGCAGCTTGGCCAAGGCATTTTTGATCTCCTTGGCAAGGGTGCCGAGCACAGCAAAGTTGTCGCCAGCAATTTCGATGTTGATCGGCACGCCAGTGGGCGGGCCTTCTGCCTCTAAAGCCACGGTGATCTTCGCTCCAGCAATATTGGCAATCCGTTTCCTGATCTCCTCAACGGTGGCGTTGCTGGACTCAAGCCGTTGAGCCATGTCGATAAAGCGCACGCCGACATAATTAGGCGTGTTGGCCTCAAAGGCCGAGCTGCCAACGCTGGAAGATACCGCCTTAGTGTAGATAATGCTGATGTTGCGCAGATCGCTTGGCCCAGTAAAGACCTCGCCATTCTTTCCGTGCTGCTTCTTGACCATTGGCCCTTTCTCGTCACCTGCCACTGCTGTCTCAATCTGGCGGAGAATGCGGTCCATATAATCAAGATCCGCCCCTTCTGGGAAATCGACATTGACATAAATGCCCTTGGGGTCAGTGGCCGGGAAGAATTCCACCGGCGTTTTAAGACCCACCACCAAGAGCCAGCCCTGCACCATAAAGATCAGGAGAAACACAGACCAGGCAACCAGAGCCAGGGGATGCCGGAGAGAGAATCTCAGCAATGCAGCATAGGAACGCAGCACCGGCCCGTTTATTTCGCGGGGCTTTTCCCAAGACATGTCTGCGGCGATGATCGTTTTTCTCCTCGGACTTTTCATGAACAAAGCAGCCAAGGCAGGATTGATCACCAAGGCGACAAAGAGGCTGGCAGATAGGGTAACGATCAGGGTCAGGGGCAGATAGCCCATGAATTCGCCCATAATGCCCGGCCACCAAAGCATAGGCAGAAAGGCGACTACGGTGGTCAGGGTGGAGCCAATGACTGGCATCGCCACTTCCGAGGTGGCTTTCATCGCCGCCTCCACCTTGCCCACGCCCTGCTCTATGAAGCGGTGGATATTGTCGATAATGACAATGGCATTATCGACCAGCATTCCCAGGGCCAAGATCAGGCTGAAGAGGACAACCATGTTCAGCGTGACCCCCAGCATTTGGAGGATGGTAAAGGCCATGAGCATGGAAAAGGGGATGGCTAAACTGACCATCAGGGCATCACGGAAGCCCATCGAAAAAAGGATCACCAGCAGCACCAGCACCAGTCCAGCTAAGATGTTGTTCTCCAAGTCTGCCACCATCAAGTCGATGTCTTTGGACTTGTCGAGAATTTTGGTGATCGCGGTGCCTTTGGGCCAGCCGGGCTGCCGTTTTTTGATGATCTCATCCACCAGCTGGGCAATGGCGATGATGTTTTCCCCTGACCGCTTCTTCACCGCAATATTGACGGCCTGCATCCCGTTCAAACGGGAGCGGCTCGACTCTTCCTTAAAGCTGTCCAGCACCTTGGCGACATCTTTTAGATACACTGGCTCGCCTTTATAGGTGGTCAGAACCAGACCGTACAACTCTTCCGGGGTGGCAAATTCGCCGGGAATGCTGACCTGGAATTTGCCGTCGCCAAGATGAATAACCCCGCCGGAGGTGTTGCTGTTCTCGCCTTTCACCGCCCCCTGGAAGGAGTTGATGGTCAGGCCGTAATAAGACAGCTTCTCCGGCATCGCCTCAAGCCGAATTTCCCGCTCCCGCCCGCCAGTGATCTCGATATCAAGTACACCAGGCACGCCTTCAAGCTCGTCTTCAAGTTTGTCGGCAATCTCCTTAAGGCAGGTTAGGCCGCAGGTACCGGATAGCGAAAAGACAAGAATCGGCATTTCCGAGAGATTCACCTCAAAAACTGAGGGATCATCTTCCAGATCGCTCGGCAACTCGCCTTTGGCCTCATCAACCTTGTCTTTAACCTTGCGCAAGGCATCGTCAATGTCGATACCCGTGGTAAATTCCACCACAATCTGGGATTGCCCTTCGACACTGACCGATTTCAGGCTCTTGACCCCGTTCAGTCCCTTGAGCTTATTTTCAATCTTGATGGTGATCGCCGTTTCTACATCGCCAGGAGCCACTCCCCGGTAGGTTGTTGAAATGAAAACATAGGGAATACTCACATCTGGCTCGGCTTCTCTCGGTAGAGTCAGATAGCTATAGGTACCTATGATCAGAATCAAGGCTGATAAAACCAGCACGGTAATGCGGTTCTCGACTGCAAAATCAGAGATAATCATGGCAGAAGCTCCTTGATATCCGCGACAGCTTTGACCACTTTGACTGCCTGGCCCTCTTCCACGCTGCGATGGCCTTCAAGGATGATTTTGTCGCCTGCCTTTAAGCCGCTGGTGATCAAGACCTGCCAACCCTCCATGAAACCGATTTTCACGGCTTTTTTATGGGCGATACCCTTTTCTTCTACATAGACGAACTGCTCATTATTGCGCGAAATAACCGCATAGAGCGGCACGGCCAGGGCCTGTTCCTGCACTGTTTTGATCAAATTGGCCCGGACAAACATGCCGGGCAGAATCCGCTGCTTCGGGTTATCTAAAGCCAGCTCCAGGCGGTAGGCTTGGGCCTGCGATTCCGGGGCTGGAGCCAGGAAATGGAGGCTGCCCATGATCTTTTCCTGGTCAAGAGCCTGAATTTCTACTTCCACCTTGCTCAGTTTGCGCACGGCAGCGACATCAGATTCAGGAATGGCGATCACAGCCTTGACCCGATCAAGGGCAAGGATTTCCACAACCGGAGTTGGGGCTAACGCATTGAGTAGAAGGCCGACCTCAGCGTCACGACGGCTGATCACTCCGGCCATTGGCGCGGTAATCTGGCAGCGAGCAAGCTGGAGTTCTGCCTGCTCTAAGGATGCCTTGGCCTGCCGGAGCTGGTTCTGCTGTTCCTCTAAGTTCGCCTGCGTGGAAATGCCCTTGCTGCGCAGACTTTCGTTGCGGGCAAGATTGGCCTGGGCCAAGGCATAGTTTGCTTTGGCTGAATCAAGGGTAATTTGGTAGTCTTTGGCTTCAATTCGGGCGATGAGCTGGCCTTTTTTTACCTGCTCGCCTTCTTGCACAAAGATCTCCTCAATTTTGCCCGCGACCTGAGCTTTCACCTCTAAGCGCGTCCACGGTTCAACGATGCCAGGCAGGTTAATTTTATCCCTGAGCGTGATTGGTTGGAGCTTGAGTGTGACCACATTGATTGCTGGCACGCTGCCTGCTGAAGCAGCTTTAAGTTCTTCTTCGAGCAAGATCTTTTTCGCTTTGATCTTCTCGCCTAGAAACAAAGCCACACCGAGCAGCAGCAGGATGAAAAGAAATCCGAGGAGATTGTTCAGGAAAAACCAGAGGATTTTTCCCCGTAGTGTTTTGGGTTCAGGGTGATTCATGATTGTTTACTGGAGTGCATTGTTGGGCCGTAAGCCACTGAGGGCTTGGCTAAACATGACCTGGAGAGTAGCTTGAACATCTTCCTCGCTGTGCAGGCGACCAGAATACCAAGCAGAAAGGGCCATTAAGTACAAAGCGTAAAAATGGCCGCAGGTCATGGTCAATTCGATGTCGCAGCGCAGTTGACCTTTTTCCTGCGCTTCTTTAAACATGATGACAAAGAGATGTATGAACTGGCTTTCAATCTCCTGGGATTTCTCAATGGTCAGCTCTTTGGGGAAAATGATTTCTCGCATCAGAGTACGGCCAAAACCTTTGTTCTTGGTGACGTAACGGAACTCGTACATGAAGATAAGCAACAGTTTTTCCTCCAGCGGCGCATCCGAGGGAACTTTTTGCTGGAGTTCGAGATGCAGGCAGGTCAGTTCCTCCTCGCAGAAGGCCAGCAGGATTTCGCTTTTCGAGCTGAAATAGGAGTAAATCGTGCCCTTACCGACTCCAGCTGCCCGCGCCAGCGCGGCAATGCTGGTATTCTCGTAACCCCGTTCGCCAAAAAGGGTGAGTGCCGCCTCCATAATGGCTGCCTTGGTCTCCCGCTTCTTCTGCTCCCGCAATCCTGCCATAATTTGTCCTTAAAAAGAAATAACGACTCTGGTCGATTTTGACCCCAGTCGAATTCTACGAGTTTCTCTCATGAGGGTCAAATGAAAAGTGACTGCGGTCGAATTGTGACGAGAGGTGGGTGGTAAAGAAGGGCGAAACACTCGTTGGTAGCTTTGGTTGGCAAGGAGTTATACTCGGCAACAAAGGAGTCTTGCCGACTTAGAAAGGAGTTTTGTCCAGCCGCATTCCTTTCTGGCTAAACAGAAAAGGAGTCTGGCTGAGTAGCAAAGGAGTTGTACTCGGCCAAAGAGGAGTTCTGCCAACTTGGAAAGGAGTTTTACTCGGCAGAAAAGGAGTTTTGTCTGGCCGCATTCCTTTGCAGTTAAGCCGGAAAGGAGTTTGGCTCGGCCAAAGAGGAGTTCTGTTTGGCAAGAAAGGAGTCTTGCCGACTGCCAAAGGAGTTCTGTTTACTCGAAAAGGAGTTCTACCGACTTTGTTTTCTTTAAAAACGAGTTAATCTTCTTGGCAATCCAGGGGCAAAGAAGTCGCTCGCTGGAGAATTTTTGGTTATTCTTGGCGCAGAGCAATAACCGGTGCGCTCCCTCCTTTTGGATCAGCAGGGCTGCCACTTTTGCTGCGCATCTTTTCAGTCTGACCTGGGCAAAAAATCTCCTTGCCTTCCTCCTCACCTAGCCCTACAATCTTGTCATACCAAGATATGCCTCCCGTAGAAGCAGGAGGCCTGTTTAATTGCTTCACACTCTCTTACTAGCCAATACAGGAGCTTTGTTTTATGAAGAAAACTATTCTGTTTACAACTGCCGCTGCTGCTTTTCTGACCGTTGCTGCTGGGTATCCTGTCTTTGCTGAAGACAAAGCTGCGCCCGCCCCTGCTGAGGCAGCTAAGACCGAGGCCCCTGCTGCCACCGAAGCGGCAAAACCAGCTGAACCATCACTCTATGAGCAGATCGGTGGTGAGAAGGCCATTGAGGCGGCTGTTGATCTGTTCTACAAGAAGGTGCTGGCTGATGACCGGGTTAACGGCTTCTTCAAAGGGGTTGACATGGATCGCCAGCGAGCAATGCAGAAGGGCTTCCTGACCTTCGCCTTTGGTGGCCCAAATGCCTACGCTGGCCGTGACCTGCGGACAGCCCATGCGCACCTGGTACAGAAGGGTTTGGGCGATAAACATTTTGACATCATCATTGAACACCTGGGCGCAACCCTGAAAGAGCTGAAGGTGAAGGATGAACTGATTGCCAAAGCCGCTGAGGTCGCCAACAGCGTGCGGAAGGACGTACTCAACAAGTAACCAGCTGTTCTCTACCTAAAGGCAGGCTCTCCGTAACCGAGGGCCTGCCTATTTTTTTTGGTACAACCTGGCTGCTTGCAGGATGCCTGCGGCCCAGGCTGGTACACCAGGGGCGAGAACATGGGTATAAAGAGCCAGGACGTTGTATTTCTGGAGTCCATCCCGTTTCCCTTGAAAGCCTGTGCCCCGTTCCATGCGCAAAGCCAAGTCCTTTTCTGGCTGACCTTCCCAGCTCTGCACCACTGAGTAGCGAAACTCATGCCCTTTGACCTGGGTGCCGAGTGGATAGAAGGGATTCTCCTGTTCAACCGTGAAGATGGTGTAGCCATGCGCCTGCGGCTTGCGCGACATGACAAAGGTGACGGGGAAAACCCCGGCCAGCGGGTATTCTTGGTCATCGACCCGGATTGAACGCCCAAGAAAGATGAGGCCGCCGCATTCTGCATAGATAGGTAAGCCCTGCTCTGCGGTTTGCCGAACAGAATCCCGGAAGGAAACATTCGCGGCCAGCTGCTGGGCACTGGTTTCAGGAAAGCCACCCCCGATATACAGCGCGTCCAAGCCCGGAGGTAGCTTGTCTGCGGTCAGGGCGTTGATCATCATCAAGTCTGCGCCGCCTGCCCGCAGGGCATCCAAGTTTTCCTGATAATAAAACTGGAAGGCAGCATCGCGGAGGATGCCGATAGTCACTGGTGCGGCGTTGCTCACCTGAGCAACAGGCAGGGTAGAGAAGCAACGTGGCTCGGCCAGTTGGCTCATCAGCTTCAGATCAAAATGCGCCTCAGCTAAGGCTGCCAAGCGGCTGACCGCTACCTCGGCATTATTGTCGCCGTATTCCTGATGGGGAACTACGCCAAGATGCCGCATCGGGAAGATGTCATTCTCGAGGCGGGGAATGATGCCAGCAACAAGGATGCCTGTGTCCTGCTCGACTGCCTGGCGGACAACTTGCTCGTGCCGGGATGAGGCAATCTGATTAAGGATAACCCCAGCGATGCGGACTCGCTTATCCAGCTCGCGGCAGCCGAGAACCATGGCTGCTACCGTCCGCGTGGCCTTGCTGCAATTAACCACCAGCAGCACAGGCAGATTAAGGAGCACGGCTAACTCTGCTGTGGAGAACTCGCCCTCCGCAGTAACCCCGTCATACAAGCCACGATTGCCCTCAATTAGGGCTAAATCCCCGCCTACTGCGTGCTGCTGGAACGAGGCAATGATCGCCTCCGCGTTCATTAAGAAGGGGTCGAGGTTGTAGCACGGTTGCACGGCTGCAGCCGTCAGCCAACCTGCGTCAATGTAGTCAGGCCCTTTTTTAAACGGCATAACCCGCTTTCCACGCCGCTGCAAGGCGGCTGCTAGCGCGACCGCAGCCACAGATTTGCCAGAGCCACCGCTCAGTCCGGCGATGACGATGCAGCGGGTCGAGTTATTCATTGATCCAAGCCTCAGCCTTTCTCATCCTGACCTTTTCGGTTTTTCGTTCTCTTTCCCATGCCCCTCTCTGCCAAACTCCCCCCAAAGCTGCCGGTACATCGTGTTCAACACGGTTTCAAGCTGCTGGCGGTACTGTTCCACTGTCTCTGCGGTCAGTTCTGGCTCAACCCAGATCGGCTCACCATACTGCAAGATCATCGGGCTAAACGGGAGAGGCAGTAGGGTGCGATCCCAGGAATTGAAGGCCTTGGCGTATTTGACTGCCCAGGCAACAGGCACAATTGGCGAGCCGGATTTAGCAGCCAGGAGGATTGCGCCTGGCTGTGCCTTGAGCGGCGGCCCTTGTGAGCCATCAGCGACGATACCCGCATTCTTACCTTGTTTGACGTGATCCACCATGCCTTTCAGTGCCCTAACCCCGAAGCGGTTTGATGAGCCGCGCACAGTCTCGAAGTTGAGTAGGCGCACCACGCGGGCAAGGTATTCGCCGTCTTTGCTGGCACTGACCATGGCCACGCCTGAATAGTGGCGCAGGTGGTAAATCATGTAGAACACCGAATAATGCCAGAAAGGAACCACCCCTGCGCCGTGCGCCAGCATCTTGTCCATGTTCTCCTGGCCGCGTACCTCCAAGCGACAGGTGCCGAACCAGAGCGAGGAGAGAACTACGTAGAGCCGAGGGGCAATGGCGATAGAGATGCGGTAGAGCAAATCAGACAAGTTGAACTCCGGCTTTTATCTTAGATAATTCATATTCAAATTCTTGTAATTTTCTTTTTGCCTCTGAACTATGCTGAAGAGATAAATAGAGCCTATTTTCTTTGCTCCAAGTGTTACGGGATTCTTCGGCGTAATGTATCCAAATGTTATCAAGTGATGAGATGAAACTGTGAAATTTCTGATTGACATCACGACATTCAAATGGCGCTGAGAATGGAAGGTTTGTGCTCTCGCGATAAAGATGGCTAACACGAGTTAGGCATTCTTTGCTCAATACAATAAATTCCTCCTCGCTAATACAGGTCTCTTTGTATTTCCTTAGCATTTTTTCAATTTTATCAAACAACACTTTTGGTTCTTTAGCCTTCGGGAGAATTTCTGATAAATATTCCTCTTTTGATCCAGTTCTCCCTGAGAGAAGATGAGACCATTCATGATAGTTAGCATTCCAATCTACTGTTATACCATCACCTACATTCTCGCCCGTAAATCCAGCAGGTCTCCATTGCTCATCCAGCTCGTCATCTATCCAAATGCTTCGGCAAATCCAAAGATTACGACTATAGTCCTCTGCTGTTGGATAAACAAATATCCGAACAACATGGGCATCTGAATCACCCCACCGTTCCTGAAGTAAATGGCTTCCAGAATATCTGCTTTTTATACCCTTAAGAGTGACCTGCCGCACAATTGCAGCGATTTCTGCTCTTGTAGCACTTCCATTGATAACTACTTTGATATAGAAACATTTTATAAAGGTATTGCTGGTATCATCGAACTCAAAGATGGTGTAACGACTTGCAGGGACAACAGGAGTCAGCAGTTTTCGTAACGACTCGACAGATAAGGAATCAACACGCTGGCTTGATGGGATTATAAACTTGTACCCCTTGCCAGTAGATACAGCTGTTTCGTGATTCACGATTTGCCAATAAATATTTTTAGCGTCTATATCACACAGGCAGATAAGTACAGGCAAAGAATGGTTTAGCCAGTAATTAGTATGCTTCTCATCAGTACGAAATACAAATCCTTGTTCATCTTTATCCAATAGATAGCTTGAACCTGATTTGATCTGAAGAGCGAGAAGCTGACCTGTTGGTCGTTCGTCCTGGATGAGTTCGATGTGAGCGTCGATACCATAGTCACTTTCTGCTTGTTCTCGAAAGGCAAATCCCAGAGATTCAAAAATGTCTATGGCAATGCCAATTCCTTGCCTTTCAGTACGATCAGTTTTTTGAGCTTTCAAAACTCACTCCTCCGCATCCAACACCGGGAATAACCTGGGCTAGCTGCAACACTCAGAAAGTCCAACTCAGTAGGTTGTAGGTCTCTGCTGTTCGCTCTTCATTGCTAGCAGTATCGGGCGACAAACTGTTGCGTGATAGCTCGAAGCCGCTCATCTAAGATGGAATAGACCTTTTCCTGGATCCAGGTAGGCACGCTGCCATAGAAGGCCTGAGCAATGCCGCCGGTGATACAGGCGAGAGTATCTGAATCGCCACCCAAAGAGATTGCGTTGCGGATCGCGTCTGCAAAGTCTGTGGAATCAAGAAATGCCCGCAGAGCTTGTGGAACGGTTCCTTGCGAGGATTCATCATAGGTGTAGGTGAGCCGAATCTCATCCACATGCAGGCTCAAGTCATAACCAAACTGGGATTCAATGTAGTGACGGATTTCTTCCTTGGTTTTACAGGTGCGAGCAAGGAAGATAGCAGCTGCGGTGGACTGCCCACCTTTGATTCCTTCTGGATGATTATGTGTGACTGCCGTGAACTCCTCTGCCTTCCTGAGCACAGTCTGTAAATCATCGAATGCGTAGCCAACTGGGCTAATCCGCATCGCTGCGCCATTGCCCCAGCTGTTATAGGGTGCAGATTGACTGCTCTGCACCCACTTGCGGAAACTACCGCCGTAACCAGCATCGGGATACCACCGATAGAACTTCTTCAGATTCTCAACATACGGCGTATCTGTAAGAAGAGTATCGGCCAAGGCAATGGTCAGCACCGAGTCATCGGTGAAGAAACATTTCTCCGTGAAGAACGGAAAGTCCTTGGACTTGATGTTGTGCCATTCATACACGGAACCTACGATGTCACCCGCAATTGCCCCGATCATTTGTTTACGCTCCCATCGCATCGTCTGGCAAGGGGAACAGGCTCTTGTTGATCGCCTTCTCCCGTGCGGCAGCAACGGTGATTTTATCCTCTTCAATTAGCCGTTGTAGGCACTGATCCATGGTCTGCATCCCTTGAGAGGTGCCGGTTTGGATCATTGACTCGATCTGGTTGATCTTACCTTCCCGGATAATACTGGCCAAGGCGTTTGAGCCGATTAAAATTTCCAATGCGGCGCAGCGGCCTTTGCCGTCTTTGGTCTTGAGAAGCTGTTGGGCAATGACCGCTTTGAGTGCATCGGCTAACATGGTGCGTGTTTGGGCCTGCTCTTCCGCTGGAAAGGCATTGATGATCCGGTCAATGGTCTTAGCTGCGCTGTTAGTGTGCAAGGTGCCGAAAACAAGGATACCCAACTCGGCGCAAGACAGGGCCGCAGAGATCGTCTCCAGATCGCGCATTTCGCCGACCAAGATGACATCAGGATTTTCGCGGTTGGCAACCCCCAGGGCTTTGGCAAAGCTCTTGGCATGGCTGCCGATTTCCCGCTGCGAGAAGATGCACTGCTTATTTGGGTGAACAAACTCCAGCGGGTCTTCGATGGTGATGATGTGCTTGGGATGCTTTTCGTTGATCAGGTTGATAATCGCGGCCATTGTGGTTGATTTGCCGCTGCCAGTCGGGCCAGTAACCAAGACCATGCCCCGCACATACTCAGCAATGCTCTTGACTACATCTGGCATTCCCAGCTGATCGACGGTGAGTATCTTCGTGGGAATGATACGGAAGACTGCGCCGATGCCCCGGTGCTGATAAAGGAAGTTGCAGCGGAAACGACCCACGTCTTCTAAGGCGTAGGCCTTGTCAAAATCGCGGTTCTTCTCCAGCACTGCCTGCTGATCTTGGTCAAGGATTTCAAACAGGATGCGCTTGTTGCTCTCAGGAGTCAGCACTGGCTCGTCTAAGGGCACCAGCTCGCCGCGCAGCCGGAGAAGGGGCGGAAAGCCGATGACCATGTGCAGGTCGCTGGCCCCGCGCTCTTTCATCTGGCTGAAATACGAATCAATCTGTGCCATGATATCTCCCTAGTGGAGTCTGGGTTCAGGCTTTAGGCGCAAAGGTTGCCGGGAGCGGCATCGTTGCTTGAGTGCTTGTTGTTTTTTACCATTTTCTCCCAAAGAAACAAAACAAAATTCCAGGATGGTAGCGTTGCGGCCTTGCTGACGCAGGGATGATTCCTTGCCAATCCCCTCGCAGGGGCGTTTTGCGAAACGCCCTTACTGCCCGGCCTGCTTGCGTTTCAATTCATCGTAGTTCTTCTGAAAAATATCAAGATTCGGATGTCCGCCAGGGAATTCCACCTTCATGATGGACAAAGCGCACTGATAGAGTGCTTCCGCCGCAACATTCCTCCCTTGCTCAGAATACAAGTTGGCAAGATTGTTCAGGCTGTGCGTGCCATCAGGATGGTTTTCACCTAATTTTACATCATTCATAAGGTCTCTCATACAGACTATCTTCTGCTTGCGGACGTGCTGAACCAGCTGAAAAAAGGTTGCGGCTCGGCAACAGAGGAGTTCTGCCGACTAAGAAAGGAGTTGTACTCGGCAAGAAAGGAGTTTGGCCGAGTAACAAAGGAGTTCGAGTTAGCCGCAAAGGAGTCTTGCCGACTTGGCAAGGAGTTCTGCCGATTAAGAAAGGAGTTTTAGTCGGCCAAACTCCTTTGTGGCCAAACAGGAAAGGAGTTTGGCTAGGCAGAACTCCTCTTCTGCCGACTTCAACTCCTTTCTGGCCAAGCAACAAAGAAGTCTCACTGAGCTACAAACGTTTATCAGCAGCTGGGAAACGAGGGAAAACCGGGCCGGAACCTGCCAAACCGCCTTGCAAGGATGTTTCGCGAAACGCCACTACTGCCCTGCCAGCTTGCGTTTCAGGCCATCGTAGTTTTTCTGAACAAGATCAAGATTGGGATGGCCGCCGGGGAACTTCGCCTTCATGATGGCAATGGTACGTTGATACAGCGGCTCCGCTTCTGCGCCTTATACAGCCCTGCCAGATTGTGCAGGGTGGTTGCAACGAAGGGATGATCTTTGCCGAGGGCTTTTTCCTTGATCTCCAGCGCACGCTTGTACAGCGGCTCGGCTTTGACGTATTTACCCTGCGATTTATACAGCAAAGCCAGATTGTTCAAGGTGGTTGCCACGTCAGGATGGTCTTTACCGAGCGTTTGTTCCCAAATCTCCAGCGCACGCTTGAGCAGCGGCTCCGCTTCTGTGTATTTCCTCTGCGCCAGATACAGCTCGGCCAGATTATTCAGGGTAGCAGCCACATGTGGATGCTCCTTGCCGAGCTTCTGTTCTCTGATCTCCAGCGCACGCTTGTACAGCGGCTCGGCTTCCACGTATTTGCCCTGCGATTTATACAGGATAGCCAGATTGTTCAGGGTGGTTGCCACGTCAGGATGGTCTTTGCCGAGCGTTTTTTCATAGAGATCCAGAGCACGCTTGTACAGCGGCTCCGCTTCCTCGTAGCGGCCTTGCGTTCCATACAGCACAGCCAGATTATCCAGGCTTGCCGCCACGTTTGGGTGCTCCTTCCCAAGAGATTTCTCCACTATCTTCAGCGAATGCTTGTACAGCGGCTCCGCTTCTGCGTATCGGCCCTGCGATTTATACAGCAAAGCCAGATTGTTCAAGGTGGTTGCCACGTCAGGATGGTCTTTGTCGAGCGTTTTCTCCTTGATCTCCAGCGAACGCTTGTACAGCGGCTCTGCTTCATGATATTTCCCTTGCGCATTATACAGAAAGGCCAGATTGTTCAGGGTATTTACCGCATAAGGATGATCTTTGCCGAGCTTTTGCTCATATATCTCCAGCGAACGCTTGTACAGTGGCTCCGCTTCAGCGTATTTCCCCTGCTGATAATACGATACAGCCAGATTGGTTAGGCTCTCTGCCGTATCAGGATGTTCTTTGCCCAGGGCTTTTTCCTTTATCTCCAGATCACGCCTGTAACGCAGCTCATTTGCTTCCTTAGCCGGCTGAGTAGGTTGCTTGGCAGGCGCAGGAGTTTCCTTCCAATTCAGAGCAATCCCGCCCGCAACCGCTATTACAGCGAGGATGAAAAGCAAAATCATCCCCCAGCGCAGCAGCGGCGCGATTAACGGGCCGGAGAGCTTCTTGCTGTTCAGAAACAGCGGCTTGATAACCAGGGCAAAAATAAACAGGGCGAATCCAACCAGCACCAGCGGGTGCTTCAGAGGCTCAATCCACTCGTTCATATTCATTGAACCTGCCTCCTAACTTTCGGTTTTCTCTTTGCGGAACTCCCGATGTGCTTTCACAGCCTCAATCACCACCGGGATAACCGAGATGACAATGATGACGATGATCACTAGCTCAAAATGCTTCTGGACAAAGGGGATGTTGCCGAAAAAAACGCCCAGCAAAGTGAAGACCGCCACCCAAACAACGCCACCAATGATGTTCCAACGGATGAAGAAGCCGTAAGGCATCCTGCTTACCCCGGCAACAAAGGGCGCAAACGTGCGGATGATCGGCACAAAGCGGGCGAGAAAGATCGTCCTGCCGCCATGCTTCTCAAAAAAGACATGCGTGCGCTCCATGTATTCCTTTTTGATCCATTTGACCTCGCCAGTATAGGCTTTGGCTCCGATGCGATGGCCAATCCAGTAGTTCACGGTGTCGCCGAGCACAGCGGCAATGGAGAGCAGGAAGAAGAGCAGCCAGGGATTTAACTCCCCACGGGCGGCAAAGGTGGCAGCAGCGAAAATCAGCGAGTCGCCAGGCAGAAAAGGCGTGACCACAAAGCCTGTTTCCATGAACACAATGAGGAAAAGCAGGGCCAGCGTCCATCCCCTATACTCAGCAATGATGGTTGCGAGATAGGTGTCAACGTGGAGGGTGAAATCAACGAGTTTGAGAAGAAAATCCATGTAAGGAATCCCTGGGTAAAGGTTGAAAGCAGATGTTGAGTTGTTGGCTAGCGGTTAGCTGATCTTGTTTTTCCATTCCTTCATCTTCTCAGCAGACCAGCGAGCGCAGATGGCGGGCTTGTTCTGCATGATCCACTTGACGCAGGCATCGCCGCAGTCGGGATTGCAAAGAATAAGCTGGTCTTCTTGGCCGTGTTGTACCTTATCAAGCCAGGCTGGATCTGTCCACAGCACTCGTGCCAAGCCAATGCCATCTGCTTTTCCTGCCGCAAGGATGCTTTCTGCCAGCGAACCAGTTGCTATCCTGCCAGCAGCGATAACTGGAATGCTGACTTCCTTTTTAACCGCTGCGGCAAGATCAGCCATATAACCGCACTCTTTTGCTTTGCTGACAATATGCGGCAGATGGAAGGACTCATAGGTTCCACCCGTGACCGAAAGATAGGCAATGCCTGCGGCTTCAAGCGACCGGGCAAACTGCACCGCTTCAGCCAGCTGGAGACCGTCTGGCAGCAACTCATCAGCCATGAAGCGATAGCCAATGGGGAAATTGCCCACTTGCTCTTTAACTGCCGCCAGCACTTCAAGGGCAAAACGCTGCCGAGTCTCAAAGGAGCCGCCGTATTCATCCTCGCGCTGGTTAGTTCTTGGCGAGATAAACTGGGCCAACAGATAACCAGTGGCTCCGTGCAGCTCTAGCATGTCGAAGCCAGCGTTTTTCACCCGCAAAGCAGCCTCTGCATACTGCCTGATCAGGGTTTTGATTTCCGCTGTGCTCAATGCCCTGGGCATTCTGCCGAAGGCTGCAACCGCAGAAGGGGCTACAGGCTCCTGCGCAAGGGCAAAACGCCCAGCGTGATTGATCTGAAGGCAGGCGATAGCTCCTTCTTGGCGGATGGTTTCGGCCAGCTGCCGCAAGCCTTCCAGCTGGGCATCCGTATCTACCCGCAACATTCTGCCTGCCCCGATGCCAGCCGGATAATCTATGGTTGCGCCTTCAACCACTACCATTGCCGCTCCGCTTTGCGCCATGAGCCGGTAATGCTCCAGCAGCAAATTGCTGACCGTGCCGTCTTCATGGCCATAGGCAAGATAAAGCGGCACCATTATCACCCTGTTTTTCAAGGTGATGTCGGCAATTTTCAGCGCAGAAAAGAGATGTGCATACATGATAGACCTCCTTGTGAGAGTAAAAAAGAGACTGCCCCGGCAACTACGCCGAGGCAGTGAAGAAAATACGACTGGAAGCTACTGAAAAACCTACGCCATCCGAGCGGGGATGATGACCATCGTCTGGCCGCTCCATTGTAGCCGCCGCTGAATGGCAAAGGCCGTCTCGTTATGCAGTAGCCGCTGATACCAGCGTTCGCGGCGGAAGACAATCTTGCCCGCAAAGAAGGTCGCCTTGGGGAATTCTCGATGCAGCCTGCGGCAAAGTTTCTCCGCCTCATCCACAGCATCCGTGCCCAGCTCATAATCGCATTCGCAGGGAATGCGGAGCCGTTTTGCCAGCCGCAGATACCGATCTAACATTTTCTCCGTCTCCTGTTGCAGGGCCTCAACCGTCTCTTCACCCTTGAACACGCCGGAATCTACCACACCAACCGTGACAAAGAGGAGATTTTTGTAATAGCCAGGAAACATGCGGAAGATATTGAGCATGGTATGGATGCCAAGACCGCTGTACGAGCCGACCAAGAGAATGGCGGTCGGTTGGCTGGGATCCAGAGGGCGGCTGTTCTCCTCCTCACCTGCCGGAACATGGGCCAGTTCCACCATGTCTTCCTGATACAGCTCGGAGATTTTGGCATACACCATACCGTAATGCTTCCGCACGATAAAGGCCAGCCCGACCAGTGCGCCTGTGATCACCACGGTCATCCAGCCGCCGAGAAAAAACTTCTCCCAGACCGTGACCGCCAGAATGGAGAGGCAGAGCAGCAAGCCAACCGCGAATAGGGCTGCCTGCCGTCGCCAGTGTTGCTCTGTGCGTCGGTCGAGCCAGTGCTTCAACATGCCGAGCATGGACAGCGAAAAGGTCAGGAAGACGTTGATACTGTACATAACGACAATCGCGCTGACATTGCCGTGCGTATAAAGCAGCGCACCAAGCGCAGCCCCGCACATCAGGAGGATGCCATTCTGGGTGGTCAAGCGGTCAGAAAGAGCAGAGAAGCGGTGCGGCATCCAAGAGTCCACGGCCATGTTGGCAAGAACGCGCGGCCCGTCTATAAAGCCTGCTTGCGCGGCTACAATCAACAGTGCGCCTTCAGAAAACAGGGTCAGGAAGACAAAGGTGCTGCTGAAAGGAAGCTGCGCAGCCACACGCTCGGCCAGCACTGCGTTCATGGTCTTGCCCGGCACATGGCTGACGTTCCAAAGAAGATAGCAAAGCAACAGCCCGGCAGCAGTAAAGGCCAAGGATGAGGCCATGTAGAGCATAGTCCGCTTGGCGGTCGGTACACGGGGTTCCCGCATGATCGGTAGGCCGTTGGAAACCGCTTCAATGCCGGTGTAGGTGCCGCCACCAAGGGAGAAAGCACGCAGGAGGATCAGCAACAGCCCGAACACCCCGATATCAGAGATCCCTTGCGAAAAACCATTGCAGATATTGGCCGTCATCTTCGGTAATTCCTCGCTATGCCCGATGATGCCGTAGCTGATCAGGAGCAGATGTGTGAGGACAAAGACGATAAAGACCGGAGTCAGGGCAACTACTGACTCGCGCACGCCGCGCAGGTTGAGCGTGGCCAGGCCGAGCAGGAGCATGGCATCAACCGTCAGCTTCCAGTGATGAAAATGGAGCGGCACAAAGCTGAACAGGGCATCACCGGCAGCGGCAATCGAGATGGTGATGGTCAGAATGTAATCGACTACGAGAGCCGAGCCTGAGACCACGCCGACTCTCGGCCCCAGCAGCTTGGTTGCCACTAAATAACCGCCGCCACCGCTGGGAAAGGCTTCAATAATCCGGCTGTAGGCGATTGAAATGACAATGACGGTCACGACCGTCATCAACGCAAGCAGCACTGCCAGATAGGGATGCTCGCCAAGGGCCCGGAAGGCTTCTTCCGGGCCATAGGATGAAGACGACAGGCCGTCGGCACCCAGTCCCACCCAGGCGAGAAAGGGGATCAGCGAGAGATGATGAAAGAGCGACTTGTCACCAAGACCGCGCGGCGCACCAATCAGGGTGCGCCAGAGACGATGCAGGAAACTGCTTTCGCTGGACAAAAGTTCCCCCTTGCCGGGCAGATCTGAACCGGACAACTTGGCTTGCGGCATGGCAAACCTCCTTTTGCACGACCACGTGTTATCGAAAAAAGGAGATAAGCCCCCGTGGTCAAAGAGAGGTTCGCCCCTTCGACGCCTACGAGGTTAGCTGACGGACTCGGGCCGAAGAGTTAGCCCTACGCAAAATTTGCGATTCGCCCCTGAAAACTGGGTCCCCCGCTCCCGCCGTAGCGAGATTCGGCGATCATGTGCGCTAGTATAGACCTGCGACTGCCTGCTGTCAAGAGATGGAAAGAATGGTTGCTCCGGGCGTACTTACATCTTTTCCGGCGCACTCACGCCAACCAGCCCTAGCCCATTCGCCAAGACCGTCTTAATCCCTCTGCACAGACAGAGCCGAGCCGCTGTTAGCTGCGGGTCTTCAGTCATTACCTTATGCTTATTGTAGAAGGCGTGGAACTGCCCGGCCAAATCCATCAGGAAGAAGATGATTCGGTGCGGGGCAAGATCAGCAGCGGCCTCGGCCACTAAACCAGGATACGCGGCTAGTGTCTTGAGGAGTTGATATTCCTCTGGCTCACGCAGATAGTCCAAATTCACGTTAGCCAACTCTGGCACAGTGATGCCGCGCTCTGCTGCCAGCCGCTCAATGGAGCAGAGGCGGGCGTGGCCATATTGCACGTAATAAACCGGGTTCTCTTGGCTCTGTGCCTTGGCTAATTCCAGATCAAATTCCAACTGCGAATCCGGCTTGCGCATGAGGAAGAAGAAACGAAGCGCGTCCGTGCCCACTTCATCGGCCAGCTCATCAACCGTAATGAAAGTGGCCTTGCGGGTGGACATTTTGACCTGCTTGCCATCGCGCAGCAGGGTGACAAACTGGTGCATAATTATCTGCACCTTGGTTTTGTCAAAGCCCAAAGCCTCGACTCCAGCCAACACATCGGGCACAGTGGCGATATGATCGGAGCCAAAGATATTCACCATCCAAGCAAAGCCCCGGCGGAACTTCTCGCGGTGATAGGCGATGTCTGGTAGGCGGTAGGTGGGTTCGCCGGTGTTCTTAATGATCACCCGATCCTGCGCCTGGCCGAATTCGGTGGTTCTGAACCAGGTTGCGCCGTCCTGCTCATAGACTAGCCCTTTAGCGCGAAGCGTTGTCACTACGTCGTCAATCAGCCCTTTCTCGTAAAGGTCATGCTCGTTGTAGTAGGAATCGAAGACAATGCCGATGCGCTTGAGCGTGGCATCAATATCAGCGAAAATCGCCTCCTGCGCCCGCTTGCGGAAGAAATCCAAATCCGCGTCTTTGAATCCGTCACCCGCTTCAGTAATTATGCTCTCGGCGATATCGTACATATAGCCGCCTTGATAGCCATCTTCAGGGAATTCGTTCGGCAGGCCGAGCTTTTCCAGGTACCGCGCCTTGAGTGACGCGCCAAGAACACGCATCTGCCGTCCGGCATCGTTGAAGTAATATTCACGGGTAACATCGTAGCCCGCCGCGATAAGCAAGCGGGCAATGCTGTCACCGAGAATGGCATTGCGGCCATGCCCGACGCTTAAGGGGCCGGTCGGGTTGGCACTGACAAACTCGACCATCACCTTCATGCCCTTGCCAAGATCGCAGAGGCCAAACTTATCTTCCTTCTCGGCAATCGGCGTAAGCACGGAACTCCAGATTGCCGGGTTGACGAAAAGGTTAACAAAGCCCGGCCCGGCGATTTCTACTTTATCAAGTAGATCGGTATCGCGCCGGAGCATCGCTGCAAGCTGTTCGGCAACCTCGCGGGGCTTGCGCCGCTCCTTGCCCGCAACAATCATGGCGAAGTTGGTGGCGAAATCACCCTGGCCTTCATGGCGAGGAGATTCCAGATTGTACAGACCAGCGGCAGCGGCAGACCAGAGGTTCTGCTCTACGCCCTGCTGGAAGCAGTGGTCAAGAAGGTTTTTCAGTTGTGATCGGATCATAGAGATCTATTTACAGTTATGTTGGTTCCCAATTCAGTTGAATTGCAAGCAAAGTTTAAAAAAATTCAGAAGTTCATCTGCGGCATCAGAGTTTTTTTTACTCAGCTCCTCAATGGCCTTCTCCCAGCTCAATGTGTGTAAATCAATCACATCTAAGGTCGGTTCAAAATATTCCTGATACCAGTCATGAAGATCGCCGTTGTAGTTAGACATCCTCCCTTGAACTTTATTACGTATTGATTCTTTTGTCATTTCCTTTGCAAACTTTCCAGAATTAATCCTTAATTGCTGGCGCAAGAACTATGAAAGCAATCTGTTCGATTCTTGCAGGAGGAATATTTGCTCGCTTTAGAACTTCTGCCATACAAGCCACACTTCCGGCAGCCTGATCAAAATTTTTCGCATTCTTGGTTCTGCCAGAAAGAGAACTGTTTATTTTAGCCTCGATAACTACAAACTGTTTTGCATCAGAAAGTAACTCAAACCCTGCTTTTGTTCCATCTCTGAAACGAAAATGCCCAATCACACCGTCTGCATTTGTTCCTGTTTCAGCGGATTCATCCCCTCGTTTTTCGGCTTTGAATGCTGTCGGTAAAATTGCTTCTGAAACCCACGAGGAATCAGAGTGAAAAGTAAGTGGAAAATGGCTGACTTCTGCCTTGGAGAAGTGATAAAGAAGACATCTTAATAACCAGCCCTCGTTGTATATTGCAGTTGAGCGAAACGTAGGATGCTGCGGATCAAACTCTTCTATAAGTTTTGCTACGATATTCATAAGCTGTGCCTCTTTAATTTTTGAATAGACCGAGATAAGGAGGAATTTTCGAGAGGAATCCCACAATACAACATCTCCAGCGTAACAGTGCAGCCAACCGTCTCAAACAGCAGCACATCTTCCGGGCGCATCAGCCGCTCGTACTCCCATTTCCCATCCTGCCGCCGATATATCTCAACCTGCATCACATCCTGACTGACCAGCACATATTCCCGCAACGACGGCACAAACTGATAATGCAGAAATTTCTGCCCCCGGTCGTATGATTCCGTCCCTGCTGAAAGCACCTCAACAATGATTTCTGCATCCTTCGCCATGTCATCGGTAAGATAGGCAGCTTCATTGCAAATCACCATCACGTCAGGATAGACATAATGCCGATGCGCCTCAATATATAATCTGAGATCAGCCATGTACGGCGTGCATTTTTTGCCATCAAGATGCTGCACCAGCTCTGCCAATATCCGGCTGGAGAGCAAGTTATGCCAGCGCATACTGCCAGCCATCGCAAAGCATTCCCCTAGATGCCATTCGTGCTTCTCGTCCTGCTGGCGTTCAGCTGTAAGATATTCTTCTTCCGTGATGAAATGCTGTACTGCGGCCTGCATGAATTTCCTCCGTCCACTTCTCGAATCTGCTTGTTCTATCAGCATCTCGTTGCTGCCCAGTGCCAAATATCTACCCGCCGCTTGGGGAAAGCGCAAGTCTTTTTCTGCCGCTGCTGGCCGCCAAGTTCTCCTTGGCAGAGCCGCCGTTTGATCAGGCTGGATTCCGGTTGGATGCGTTTGCTGTGACCTGTCTTCGCAATAGCGGACACGTTTTATTCCCTAAGTAGCCCTTTTGAAGAAGAGCGGCTCGTAGTTGTCCGGCGACTGATAACTGATCGCCGAATGCCGCCGTTGTCGGTTGTAAAAGCCTTCGATGTACCGATTCGGCTTTGTGCTTCTGCTCTAGCCCTGAAGGAAGAGTGACAAACCAGCTCTCGCTTCAGAGTTCCAAAAAACGACTCGGTGAC
>NZ_JBLWEO010000070.1:0-63083 GCF_048287395.1 Candidatus Electronema sp. PJ
CCCTCAAGAGATACCATAATGACTCCATAGGAGTCAGCAGAGTATCTCATATAGAGTCATTAGAGTGTCTCCACCAGAGTCACTCTAATGACTCCACTGGAGTCAGCCTAGTGACTCCACCAGAGTCAGCGTAGTGTCTCCACTGGAGTCACTATGGTATCTCCGACAGAGGGTGTTTGCGGGCTGCGGCGAACCGGGGAATGAAGCAAAATGCTGGAAAGCTGCATGGCGATGCCCTACAATGGAAGCATTGGTTCCTCGAATGCGGCGGCAGGCGGCTGCCACGCCGCTCTCTTGATTGAAAAAAAAACCCTGAGCACACCGATGAACACGCTGAATGTCCATTTCGATCTTCCTAAGATTGTCGCATTGCAGGCAGGACTGAATGCGGACAGCATCAGTCAGGACGTGAAACAGATGTTCACCATCTTCCTGTATGAACATCAGCGGCTTTCCTTAAGCAAAGCCTGCGAGCTTGCCGGGATGAGCCAATGGGATTTCTTTGAAATGAACCGGCAGCTCGGTATCCCCATGCAGTACACGCGGAACGATCTGGCCGCAGACATGGAGAAGCTGCGCAATGTGTAAGGTCGTTGTCGCAGATTCGTCCTGCCTGATTGGCCTGAGCAAAATTGGCAGATTGGCAATACTGCATGACCTCTTCGGCGCAGTGCTCATCCCTGAGAAGGTTTATCAGGAAGTGGTGGTGTCAGGGCAAGGAAGACCCGGAGCGCAAGAGGTGAAGAATGCGCTGTGGGAATTGAAACACGCGCCGTCCAGAATCATCTGGCGGCAAGGGCATTGCAGATTCATCTGGGCGGTGGGGAATCTGAGGCAATTTCGCTGGCTGTGGAATGTGCTGCCGACTTCCTGATTCTTGATGATCTGAAAGCTCGGCAGATTGCGGAAGAACTTGGCCTGTCTGTCGTCGGAACCGTTGCGCTGCTCTATAAATCCGCAGAGAAAGGGCTGCTTGACGAGAACATCCAGACGGTGCTGGAACGGCTGCGGCAGGCTGGCTTCCGTTTCTTGCTGTGAAGCGCATGAGGGCAGGCACGGGGCCTGCCCCTGCGGATGCTCACCGGCTCTGCCGAAGATAGTCCGCATAGACCTCGGCAAAGCGCTTGGTCTGTTCCAGTGTGCCAACATTCATGCGGAAGCAGGTCTTGATCGCCGGGGCGACCATGGGCCGAACCAGTATGCCCCGCTCCTTCAGATAGGCAACAGCACCGTCCCGGTCGTCCGGCTCGACCAGCATGAAATGCGCCGCGCCGGGATACTGCTTCACCTTGTTATCACGGAAGAAGGCCTCCAGATAGGGTTTGGCGAGCTGCATGGTCTCCTGCGGGAACCGCCACCATTCCTCGGCAGCATCGTCAAGCTGCGCACCGGCGGCAACCAAGGCACAGGCGTTGACATCGAACGGCCCGCGCACCTTGTGCAGCTCGGTCGTGAGAGCAGGATGAGCGATGCTGTAGCCCAAGCGCAGGCCGCCAAGGGCAAAGGCTTTGGAGAAAGTGCGCAGGATGATCAGATTCGGGTACGCCGCCAGCAGGCCCTGCGCGGTGGTGCCGGTGAACTCAAAGTAGGCCTCGTCCACGATCACTGGCAGATCGGGCCGCAGGCGCAGCACTTCCTCAATCAGCTCCAGCGAGACCGACGCGCCAGTGGGGTTGTCCGGGTTGACTAACACGGCCAGCTTGGTGGCCGGGCTGATCGCTGCCAGATAGTCGCGGCGCGGGAAGCGCATCTCGGCATCATACGGAATGCCGGTCACTTTCGCGCCGATCACCCCGGCAATCTGGGTGAACATGGGAAAGCCGGGCTGGGCCAGCACCAGCTCGTCGCCCTCGCCGAGAAAAGCCCGCAGCACCACCTCGATGGCCTGATCCGAGCCGTTAGCAACCATGAGTTGCTCCGGCGCGGCCTGCGTGTAGCGGGCCAGTTTGGGCAGGAACGCGGCGCAGTCCGGGTAGAGCGGGATGCGGTCGCTGTCAATGAAGTCGTGCAGGGCGGCCTTCACGCAGCTCGGCAGCGGCAGGGTGTTCTCGTTCAGATCAAAGCGCAGATAGGCCGTGCGGTCAATGTGCGACCACGGCGGCTTGTAGGTGGACAGCGCGGAGATTTGGGGTTTGACGTGGAGCATTAGGATAAAGAGAAAGTGTTCCTTCTTATTTTTAGATTACTACGTATGGGCTCACCAAGGTGTACGAGGACGATACGGAGCAGGTTCCTTCTTCTTGTAGCTACTATCTTTATAGCTATTCTGACACTCATTACATCTCCATTCACCTTTCTCTTCAGCAGATTGGAGGCGAATTAGTTTTTTGTCGTTATCGTAACATCGCTGGCAATACGGCCCATCTTTATCGCCGTTCTCCTGTACAAGGAAGTAATATGGTTCTTCATATACCATATTGCCATCCTTCTCTAACTGCTTTTTTAGCCGTTGAATCTCCTCGTCTCTTTCAGAGATAATTTCTTTAAACTTTGCGATCTCGACTTTCGCATCAGCAAGAGAATCAATCAAATCTGCTAACTTTAACTTCACCTCTGCCGCTTCCAGTGAAACCTCACTGTTCTTGATGAGCTTTGCGATATCAGAGGCGTGTTTTACGCCAGCAAGGGCTGCGGTTATTTCTGCTATAGGCATTTCATTCCCTATTGATTAGAACTTATTAAGAAATCAACTTTGCTTCCTTCCGCCCAAAACATTCCACAAAAATGAAAAATCAGCTGTGCTACCTATGCCAGTATCGGCACATCTTCGTTGGATTCAGGTATTAAAACATCAGCGGAAATTTTAAGCCCTTTCTTTAAGCGCATGATCATCTCTATTGTCAGTTCTTTTTTTCGGTCTAAGATTTGCGAGACTGCTGCCTTGGTGCCAATATACGGCTCAAGATCATTCAGCGTGATTCCTTTCCATTCCATGATATATCTCAAGGCTTCAACAGGATCAGGGAAGCCTATCGGGAAGTTTTTCTCTTCATAATCTTCAGCAAGAATAGACAACACCTCAAGCTCGTTGAATTCATCGGAATACGGCTCTGAATCAATCAGCTCATCAATTCTCTGGATAACTTTGTTGTAATCTTCTTCAGATCGTATCGGCGATATATTCATACGTTCTCCTTGCAACTCGTTCTAAATATTGTTCGCGTCTATCTTGTCGTACTCAGCATGTGTTCCTATAAATCGCACGTAAACTCTTTGGAGTTCATAGATAATTTTTACAATCAGACGATACTTGTTTCCTTTGATGTTAAAGCATACTCTATTGTTACTCAGAAAGTCAGCCGTTGCAAATATCTTTTTGATTTCCGCAGGCTCCCTCCAGCTTGATTTCCTGACAACGGCATACCAAGTTTTTACAGCCTGCTCTGAATCAGGATGTTTTTCCCAAAACTCCAGCAAGGTTTTCCGTTTGATAATATTCATCGTTGCATCTTACAGCCCCTATTCCCGCGCCAGGGCAATCTTCATGACCACCCTGGCTTGTTCCGCTGCCTATGCTGCTGGGTTTTCTGCCTTGGTTTTGCGGATGATTTCGCTGGTGCGGGTGCCGCCAGCCATCTCGTACTCGCTGCTGTCCTTGCCGTATTTGACTCCAACGCCAGCCAGCATCCGCGTTGACAGCGCACTGATATTTTTCTCTATCGCGTTCACAGCGTTGCCCGCCGCATCTGCTTGGGCAAGCAGGGCGTTATAGGTCGCCAAGGCCGTCTGCATCTCCATGATTTGAGCGTTGAAAACCGCTACGGTGAGGCCGTTGCCCAAATCTAGGTCCGGGTCAATGGCTTTGAGGTTGGTGATGCGTTGCTGCGCATCAACCATGATTTGTGACGCTCTGCGTTTGTAGGCCATGAGATTCCCTCCTAAAAAAATGGGGTTTTCCTCGAAAAAATCGAGGTTGCGGACATGCAAAAGCTGTCCGTGAAGGAACGGGAGCAGCTTTTGGATATTCCCAAGCTGTTCTGGAAGATGCAAAATCTCCTCGCGGACATCCCTGGTCTGTTCCTGGATGTTCCAGAAGAGGTTTAGAACGTGCAAAAGCTGTTCGTGAAGGTACGGAAACAGCTTTTTGATATCCTGGAACTGCTCTTGAAGGAATAGAAACTGCTCCAGGATATACGAAACCTCTTCGCGAAGAAGCAAAAGCTGTTCAGGAAGGTACGAAAACAGCTTTCGGACATTCCTGAGCTGTTCCCGAAGGAACAAGAGCTGTTCCGAGATATCCAAAAGCTCGTTCTAAAATTACCCCACTTTACTGCGCTGAAAAAATATTTCAACAGAAAAGAAGTAGGCCGGGTTGCACACGAAAAGAGCAGAGGAAGATACTATTGCAACCGATCAGCACAGCGTCGCCTTCACGCCAGGTGGCACTCCTTTTCGGCAGGGATTTTCTTGAAACACCTCCTTCAAGGCTTTACCGAGCTGGCGGAAAAGGAGCAACCAGCCCTCAGCGGCATCAACGTGTTGCCTGACGTGAATCATGATGCTGCAATCCAGCCCGCCTGCCAAGCCGTCGAGGAAATCATCCATGTCTTCCGAAAACAGGCCACCGAAGACATCTTGGCCAAGCAGGAACCGCTGGCGGAATGCGCTGTATGGCTCGTTAAAGGGCACGAACTTGACGAACTTGCGGCCTTCAACGCTGACACCCACGCTCACTGGCTGGCTGCTGAAATCCGCCTCAACTTGAATGCTGCTGCCTGCGCCTTGCACGCCGCAGCGATTCATGCGGAGAATGAGCAGCTCTTTTAAAGCCTTACCCAGCACAAGGCCGGTGTCTTCCATCACCACATGACTGGAACTCAGCCGCTCGGCAAAAAAATCCACAGCCAGCGTAAAGCCCGCCTCCTGCGCCATTGCCTCCAGCAGACCGCCGAAACCGCTGACCTGAATGGACGGCCCGACCTTGAAGCTGTAGGTGCCGGGCCAGTGCTCGCTGCAATGCACTGCCACACGCACTTTGCTTTCTGCTGTAGTGCGGACAACTGCGGCGGTCTGCTCAGAAAGCTCCTCAACCACGATGCCGTGCTCTGGTTGGGCTTTTTTTGCTGCCGCCTCTTCCTGAACCAGCGGCATTTCCGGGGCAAATATCTTGCTCAGGGCGATGCCGACGGAGCGGAACACGCCTTCCCAGGCATGATGCGGGTCTTCCACCCCACAAATGCGGATATGAATCTGCGCCTGCAAGCCTTGCGCCAAGCCACGCAGCAGCTCCAGGAGCGGCACGCTGGAGGTCAGCTGCTCGCAGCGCAGGCCGAAAAACCAGGTTGGATCAAGTTGCTCCACCGTTTCAATCAGCATGTCCGGCTCGGCGGCAATGGCAACCGTGACCTCTGCGCTGCCGTCGTCAATCATGCCCAGGGCTGCCCCGCTTTCCGCTTGCCGGGGAAATCCAGCAATTGCCCGGCCCAACGCCAGGCCAAGCTGCGGCCAGTCATTGCTGTTCCAGAACAAATCAATGCCGCAGCCCATCCGCCAGGCAATATGTTCGACCATGTGGCTGACAAAATCATTTGGGGTGAGCAGCTTTTTCTTGGTCGGTTCACCAAAATGTAGGGCAATCTGATTGGGCAGAAAGGAGGAATACACTCTGCGGCTGAATTCTGCGTGCTCCAGCGCGGCAAAAGCCGTGCCACCTGTGGCCACGCCGATGGTAAAGCAGCCTGCTTTATCGCCGGCCTCTGCGCCAAGCAAGGAATCCTCAATGACTGCGCAGTGCGCAGGCGGTATTTCTAAGAGATTGGCAGCGTAGATGTAGGTATCAGGCGCAGGCTTTGGCCGCAACTCATGCAGATCATTGCCGACAATCAGATCAAAATAGGCGGCGATGCCAGACTGCGTGATAATCCTGCGGACATCTTCTGTCGGATTGTTGGAAACCACTGCTGTTTTGATACCTTGAACTTTACAGGCAGTCAGGATGGCAATAATGCCCGGATTGACCGGAAAAACCGACTCGTTGCGGACTTGATTGTACTCAGCCAGAACAGCATGTTGCACCGCATCTTCTGCCGTGATGCCGTGTTCCGTTGCGACAAAGGCAAAAATCCGCCGCCAGAATTCCGGCGGATGATAGGCGAAAATGGAGCGGATGAATTCTTTAGAGAGCTTGACCGGCCTGCCGAGCTGTTTCTTCAGCAGCTCGCCGCAGAGGGACAGATCAAGGCCGAGACTGTCCAA
Source organism: Candidatus Electronema sp. PJ (assembly GCF_048287395.1). NCBI lineage: Bacteria > Pseudomonadati > Thermodesulfobacteriota > Desulfobulbia > Desulfobulbales > Desulfobulbaceae > Candidatus Electronema > Candidatus Electronema sp. PJ. The sequence continues at coordinate 6,196 of NZ_JBLWEO010000070.1, forward strand.
AAGAACGCCGTCCATGTCAAAAAGGATGGCCTTGGTTTCGTCAGGTAGCCAGATGGTGTTGTTTAGTTGCATAGAACACTCTACTGTTTTATAAGTATATCGCAATGATTATCAATAGATCTCAAAAGATTGCTGCTCATGCAGCCGATTGTATTTGACTCTTTGATGGTTCATCTGCGCCACGTGCCACCGGCACCACTGCATAAAGATTGAGGAGCTGCTTTGCCAGCTCTGCCGTTGTGCTATTTTTAAGTTGACCATCTGAATCTGGAATACTTGCAATGACCTGTACAGCCATGCCTACTGCATTAATGCGTTCAAGAACTGTCACATACTCTTTCGATTGAGCAAGAATAGACCGATATATGAGCAGGAAAGAACCACCAATGAAGCTTATAACCACACCAGAGGCAGAGGCAACTATCGAGACCGGCAGCTTCTCAGGATTCTGAGAAGCTTGGAACAGACCGAATAGAATGAATCCAAACCCGCAAAACATAACCATCAGCGTGAGCCAATAGATAGAGCGTACTTGACTGAGATTTCTATCAAGATAATTTTCCAGCTTAGTTCGCGCCAAATCCCATGCAAGCTGCGGCTTTTCAGGATGCTCTCGTAATCGTTCTTCGACTATTTCAATCTTCTTTTCACGAGTAATCTTATCTATGAATTCTGCGCATGAAACAACAATCGCCATCATTATGGATAAGATCCCGCTAATCAGTAGGTCGTGATTACGCAGTAATTCTCGCAATTCAGGTGTGGCTATCATTACAATAGCCGCTACAAAGATACTTATAAATGCTGCTGAAAATATACACCACGCCTTATGTAATGCCATATTATAATGCTTCTTTATTTACACTTTTTTATCATCAAACTCTATCTCAGCAAGCGAGATCAATTTCTGTACTGCCTCAGTCACTGTCCATGCCTTGGCCGCTGATCGGGTCGGCAAGCCTGTTTCCAGCCAGTTGCTCAAGATCTCTTCGATAGCCGCCGCTGTCGCTTGCACGTCATCCGCAGGTACGGTGCAGTGGCCATTCTCGGTCAGCATAGCCTCCAGCTCTTGGTTGTGATGCAACAGGCCGAGAATCGGACGACCTGTCAGCAGGTACTCATAGACCTTAGACGGAATAGTCTCGCAGGAAAAATAAATGATATTCTGAATAAGGAGAAGGCAGTCTGCCTGCTGCATGGTGGCAATGGCCTCTTGCCGGGCCACTGGGCCGTGCAGTACTACCAAATCTTGCAGACGCAACCGTTTCATCTCCCGCTCTGAGAGGCTGTCAAAGGAACCATAAACATCCACCAGAACTAAGCCGTGCAGTTCCGGCCTACGGCTGACCACCTGCTCCAAAGCCTGAAAGAAAACTGCCAGATTGCGGGTTCCGGCCAAGGAACCAAAATGGGCAAAGCGACAGCGGTCTCCTTTGCTATACTGCACCTGACCAAACCAGGACTGCTCCGCGCCAGGATAGACTACAGCCGTCTGGCAGCTTTTTGTTCTCTGACGACAATGCTCCATTGCCGCTCCCACGAGAAAGACGAACAAATCGGCCTGACGGCAGATACGCTGTTCCAAGGTCTTGTAGAGCAGCAGCACCAAGCGGCTGCGCCGCCAGTCCTGATCATGCACAAGCGGATCCTGAGTCTCGGCGATCCAGCGGATGCCCGTACCAGCTTTAATCAGCAGGGCCGCGACATGAGCCGAGGCCGAGCCGCCAGTGGAATAGATCAATTCCGGCTTAAGTTGGCGACAGAGGAGTAGGCCGCGCAGAGAAGCCAGCAGACACCAGGACCATTCGCTTTCCAGGTTGACAATGATCTTTTCCAGCAGGTAAAAGGGGAGCAGCGGCAGCAGGATCAAAGTTTCTGCGGTCTTGAACTGCCAGCGTTTGTGCAGATGGCGGCGTAGGAAATGACGCAGCTCAAAGCGAATGCCGGATGGCGCAATACTGAGGGCACGGAAATGCCGAAAAATCTTTGCCTGTTCACCGACTGGGCCAGTCAGCAGAACCGGCTCAATCTCCTGCGCTTGAAGATGAGGCAGGCGGTCATCAATATGCTGAGAACAGGCGGAACCGAGAATATTGGCCCGATAGGACAGAATCAGCCAGCAGCGGTTCTCTGACTGAGGCAGCGGTTGCTTTTTGTAGAGGACAGCGGCAAACAGGGCGAAAAAAAAGGCAGTCTGGTAAACCTTGAGATAGGATTCTGCCAGCATGATGAGGAGGAAAAACAAAGGAAAAGCGATACGCACCCTCTTGAGGTTATTGTCCTCCTCTGTGCGGGCCTGGATGAACATGACCATAAAGATCAGGAGCAAGGCAAACAAGCCGGGCAGACCGAGCATGACCGCAGTTAGCAGGTATTGGTTGTGCGGGTTATCAGTGGCTAAAGAACGAGGACTGCGTTTCCGGTTGATCTTGGCGTAAGCTGCCTTGAAATCGCCTGTACCGACTCCAATGCAAGGATGCTGCTGGAATAAGGCTAAGGAATTCTGGCAAAACTGGAGCCGTAGGCCCACCGAGGTATTGGGATTCTGCTGGAAGCCGGAGATCTCCTTTAAGGCTAGATCAACCCGCTGTTGAAAGACCGGACTAGCCAGATAGCCGACTGCACCGCCTGTGGGCAGCAGAAGGCAGACGGACAACACGGCCCAGAAGCGGTTCTTCCTGAAGATTTGGAAGAGCAGCAGGCTGATGAGGACAAAGAAGACTGCCTGACCGGTGCGGCCCTCAGTGATGAACATGTTCAACACCATCAGTCCAGCCAGCAGGAAGAGTGCGGCCTGCACCTGTGACTTGCGCTCCTCCCAGATTGCCTTATGCAGGGTCAGGTAGATGGCAAAGGCGAGCAGGGGATTATAGACCACATGAAAGGTCTTGGGGGTGATATGACCGGGATGGACATCAGAATACTGCACCAGGTCAAACCAGGCCAGATAGGTGATGAGCATAGCCATGCTCATCCCAAAGAGAAAACAGCCAAGATAGAACGAACGTTGCTCAAAACGAGCGGCGGTGAGGAAGACTGGTAGAAGGGCTATCTTCCAGTGATCTTGCAGGACAGCAAAGCCGTTTATAGGGTGAGCAGTCCAAAACAAGCCCAGACAGAGCAAAGCTAAATAGCCCAACACGACAACCGCGACTGGCGTAAAGAGAGCTTCTGCGCATTTTTCAATATAATTGCCTTCGATCAGCCAGAGCAAAAGAACCAGGAGAGCAACAGCTGACACCGCCGAGGTCGAAAGAGGCAGGACAAAGGCGAGCAAGCCTAACAACCAGCTATTAGCCCGCCCTGCGCCTTCCCGGATAGAGTGCAAGCGTGCGTTCATTGCCTGGCGTGCTGCATGGTGTACAGCCCTTTGTAGATGCCACCCAAGGCAAGCAGGTAGTCATGACTCCCTGCTTCGGCCAGCCGCCCCTCCTGCATGACGATGATTCTGTCGGCATTTTTGATGGTCGAAAGGCGATGGGCGATGACCAAGGTGGTACGGTTTTTCATCAGGTTGTCGAGAGCTTGCTGCACCTTGCGCTCGGATTCAGTGTCCAAAGCAGAAGTGGCTTCGTCAAGAATCAGGATAGGCGCGTTCTTGAGGATGGCGCGGGCAATGGAAATCCGCTGTTGCTGGCCGCCGGAAAGCCGCACCCCGGACTCGCCGATCAGGGTATTGAAGCCGTCAGAAAAGTCTTCGATAAATTCCAAGGCAAAGGCCGCTGCTGCTGCCTGTCGAATCTCCTCCTCAGTACAGTTTGGGTTGCCGTAGGCAATGTTACTGCGCACTGTATCGTTGAACAGGATGGTTTGCTGGGTGACAATGGCGATCTGACTGCGCAGAGAATACAGACTCAGGTCGCAGAGGTCATGGCCATCAATCAGCACTGCGCCTGCACTGACATCGTGAAAGCGGGGCAGTAGGCTAGCAAGGGAGCTTTTGCCACCACCGGATGGCCCGACCACAGCAATCACCTCGCCTTGGGCGATCTTCAGGCTGATGTCGCGTAGCACCGGTTCCCCAGGCTGATAGGCAAAGCTGACTGCGCGGAACTCTATCGCGCTGTGGAAAGGCGGCAGAACAACAGCCTGAGATTTTTCCCGAATATCCGGCTCAATATCCAATAGGGCGAATATCCGGGCCGCGCCTGCCATGCCAGATTGGATGGTGGAGTTGAGTTTGCTCACGCCCTTGACTGGCTCGTAGAGCATGACCAAGGCGGTGAGAAAGGACATGAAAGTGCCGGGTGTAGAATGCCCTTTAAGAACCTCCATCCCGCCGAACCAGATGATCAAGGCCATACCGATCCCGCCGAGGAACTCGATCAGGGGATGCGAGAGGCTGCGGTAGCGGGTTTCTGTCATTAGGGTGTCAAACAACTGCTGCATCTTGACCGCGAAACGCTGTTTTTCTTGCTCCTCGGCGCAAAATGCTTTGACGATACGGATGCCCCGGATGGTTTCATTGAGAAAATTGCTGGCCTCTCCCACTCCTTGCTGGTAGTGTGAGCTGATCCGCCGGAATTTTTTGCCGAAAACCACGATCGGCACTGCGGCCATCGGGATGAAGATCAGCGAGACTAAGGCCAGCCGCCAGTCCATATAAAAAATTACCGCCAGCAGCCCGGCCACTGAAAAAAAATCCCGGAGCACATAGATCAGGGCATGGGAGACCGTGCCTTGCAGCATGGCCACGTCGTTCATGATTCGGGAAACCAGCTCGCCAGTCGAATTTTTGTAGAAAAAATTCATCGACAAGTCGTGCAGGTGGCTGTAGATGGCATTACGCAGGTCTTTGATCACCGACTGGCCCACCCATTCCAGCAGGTAGGAGTAGAAAAAATAAAACACTCCTTTGACGAAAAAGACCGCGAGCAGGGCCAGAGGCAGGACAGTCAGCCAGCGAGCGTTCTTCTCATAGAAAATTTTGTCCAAAAGCGGCTGCACCATGTAGGCCTGCACCGCGTTGAACAGGGCGACGACGATCATCGCGGTCATGGCGATGAGCAGTTTTTTTCTGTAGGGCTGTAGAACCGTGTACAGCCGCGCAAGGATGAGGCGAGTGGTCATTGGCGAACGAAGCAAGGCGGTTGCTGTTGAACCTCAAGGCAGCGTACTGCTGCGGAAGCATTTTTCGAGAATATACAATCCGCCGCTGTTTGGGTATAATGCAGATCAGACCGTCATCATATATGATACACTTCAGAGTGAGCAACAGGCAACTTACGGATACGGAAAATTATAGCCCTGGCCCGGGACTGTTCCAGAGAAAAAAGGTGAACGACACGCCATGAAACTGCTTATCGCCGACGATGAACTCTCGACCCGGATCCTCCTCCGGCATTGTGCCGCCCGCTGGGGCTATGAGGTGGTCGAAGCTGCGGACGGACTGGAGGCCATGACCCTGCTGCGCGGGCCAGAGCCGCCTCGAATCGCCGTGCTCGACTGGATGATGCCTGGCTTAGATGGCGTGGAAATCTGCTCGCGGCTCAACGCCCAGGAAAACAGGCCGTTGATCTACACCATCCTGCTGACGGGCAAAAACGACAAAGAGGATGTCGTTCATGCCCTTGATCAGGGGGCGCATGACTTTCTCAGCAAGCCGGTGCATATTGGCGAACTGCACAGCCGGATCACTGTAGGCAGGCGGTTGATGGAAGCCCACGATCGCTTGCTGGAATTGGACAAGATCAAAGACCGCTTTCTGCGTATCGCGGCCCATGATCTGCGCAATCCGCTCGGTTACATCATCACGATGACGGAGATGCTGCTGGACAACGATTTTGCCGAGATGCGCAAAAACCTCGACAGCCATTTGGAGGCCATTCACGAGACTGCCTCAGTCATGCAAGGGCTGATCAATGACCTGCTTGATGTTTCAGCAGTACGAGAAGGCACCTTTAAAATCAGCAAACAGCCTGCATCTATCACTGAAATCGTGCGCCTGGCCGCGCGAATTCAGCGACACGCAGCAGCCCGCCGACAAATCATCCTGGCCGAGCAATTAGCCGAGATTCCTGCCTTCAGTTTTGACCCTGGCCGGATTCGCCAGGCCGTAGATAACCTGCTCGGCAATGCGGTCAAGTTTTCTTCGCCCGGTTCCACCGTGACGTTAAGCGTGGCACAGGAAGAGGGCTGGGTCAACGTGGCGGTGGCCGATCATGGGCCGGGTTTAGGCAAGGAAGAACTGGCTCGGCTTGCAGCGGGAGAAGGTTTCCAGCCTCTAAGCGGCAAGGAAGGCTGCCTTGGCTTGACCGTGGTCAAAAAGATCATCGAACTGCACGAGGGTATGCTCCGAGCAGAAAACCGGGCTAACGGCGGCTGTGTCTTCAGTTTTAGCCTGCCTGTCCTTTGAGAAAAAAGAAATCTCCTCCAGAAGTCAACAAAAAGGGTTGCATTCACCGGCCAACAAGGAGTAATCAGGTTGCAGCGGCGAACGAGCCATTTCCTCCTACTTGGTCACGTTCTCTTGGGGATTCGGCAGCTTGTCAACTACGCTAGAGAAGAGTCCAGCGCGTTGGGAAAGGAGTTGGAGTCGGCAACAGAGGAGTTCGGCTTGGCCAAACTGCTTTCCTGGTTAGCCACAAAGGAGTCTGGCCGACTGAGAAAGGAGTTTTAGTCGGCAAAACTCCTCTACGGCTGGGCAAAACTCCTTTGCTACTCGGCCAGACTCCTTTGCTACCGAGTAGAACTCCTTTATAAGTCGGCAAAACTCCTCTGTTGCCAAGCCAAACTCCTTTGCTGGCGAGCAAGAAAGGAATCTTGTCGAGGAGTTAAGCAAAGCAACTCTGCTGGATTGAGGTGTGAGCTGCTGCCAAAGGTCTGATGATTCTTTGATTTAAGCGAGGGCTTCTGTACGTGCGACATTGAGGTATTCTGTCAAGAAGATATGAAGAAATCAATTGGGATAGATTTAGGAACCACAAATTCCGCTGCCGCGATCAAAAAAATCCGGGTTGAAGTGCTGAAGAATGCCGAGGGTGACTTCATTACCCCGTCCTGTGTCACGGTGCGGAAACGATTGATGCGGAAGCCAGAGTTCATTGTCGGTCGTCATGCCTTGGAATGGCTGCGGCAGGAGCCGGAAAATACCATCACCGCAGTAAAGCGACTGATTGGCCGCAACTTTCATGATCAAGAAGTCCAGGACTTGTTGAAGAGCGGCAGGCTCCACTGCTCGCTTTCAGCCCATTCACACGGTTCTCACAACAGTATCGCCATTCAGGTCGGAGGTCGGGAATTCAGCCCAGAGGAAATTTCCGCCCAAATTCTGGCCAAAATCAAAGCGGACGCAGAGCGGGTCTTGGGCGATGAGGTGGCAACGGCAGTTATCACGGTGCCTGCTTATTTCAACGACAAGCAAAAGCACGCGACCCGAACTGCTGCTGCCTTGGCTGGGTTAAAAGTCAGCCGCTTGCTCCCGGAACCGACCGCCGCAGCCATTTCTTTCGGTGTGGATCAGGTTGCCAGCGATGAGGGCAAAACCGTGCTGGTCTTTGATTTCGGCGGCGGCACTCTCGACCTTTCTTTGCTGGCGATTAGCGGCGGTCAAATCATTGAGATCGCCAAGGGCGGCGATATGTGGCTCGGCGGCGAGGATATTGATGGCCTGATTATCAGTCATGTCTTGCGAGAAACAGCTGATCAGGAAGGCATGGATGACATCCGCCTCCGCGCCCTGATTGCCCGGCAGGAGCCTGGACAGCGAAACCGCCTGCTGACCGAGTTGAAGCTAGCAGCGGAAAAGGCCAAAATCAGTCTAAGCAACAGCCCAGAGGCCAGCATCGTTGTTCTCGGCCTTTTGGAGGATGAGGACGGCGATCCCCTGGCCATTGAGGTGGAACTGTGCCAGGAGCAGCTTGAGGAGCTGCTGGCCCCGACCTTAGAATTAGTGCGCTGCTTGGTCCGCAACCTGCTCGCTGATGCCCATTTCACCGCCGATTTGATCGATCATGTCTTGCTGGTAGGCGGCAGCTCGCGCATCCCTTGCGTGATCAAGATCCTGCAACAGGAGTTTGGCGCAGACAAGGTCCTTCTGCACGAGCGACCGATGTTGGCGGTGGCAGAAGGCGCAGCCATTCTCAGCCATCGCTTGTCTGGCGTGCTCGAATGCCCAGCCTGCGGTGGCGAGGCAACGCAAAACAGCCCAGCTTGTCCACATTGCAAATTCGATCTGGAAAACTACAATCTCCAGCATGGCTTGGTTGATATTGTCCATGCCGCAGCGCACGATTACTTTATCCGCCTGGAAAACAACAGCCGCTTTCTCCTGATCAAGAAAAACACGCCGCTGCCCTGCTCCAGCACGGAGATTTTCCAGCTGGTTGATGCCGAGCAAGAGCTGGTCCACATGCAGTTTTATAATGTGGTCAACGGACGAGAGGAGAGTATCGGCGATCTTTGGTTGGGCATTGACCATGACAGCGGGCCAGCAAGCACAGCCGAGACCGCAGCAGGGATGGCAGAGGAGCCGCTGCGCGTGGCCATCACCTTGGACATTGATGAGAACAACCTGGTCTCGGTGCGAGCGGCCTTATGCGGCCAGCCAGAGGTAAAAGTCTCTGGTACGCTCTCGCGTGGCAAGGCTGATGAGAAACTCTTTCTCCTCTTGGAGTCGATTATCAACGAGGCAGACCAGAAGGGCTATTCTACCTACACCGTTGCTGACCTGCTCTGTCGCGCCAGAGGCATTATTCGCTCCATTCACCAGGTGGTTGACGAGCGCACCGGCGAGGTTAACGAAAACCTGTTCAGACAGATTGCAGAAAAAATCAGCAAGGCAGGCAAAATTGCCGAGGCTGAGGAGGCTCCACTGACTCGGATCTATTATGCAGAAAGCATGTTGACGGATTATGGCATGTTGATCGAACCTGCTTTGCAGATGCAGATTCGCAAAAAGGTTGCGCGGCTGCGCGAGGTGGATGAGGAAGGCACCTGTGAGGAAACCATGCAGGCCATGGAGGAGTTGGCCAAGATTCTTGAAAATCCAGGCTTAGAGGCAGTTCATGCCTTGACCCAGATTGAGAGTGCCTGCGAGATTTGCCACCGGAGCGAGCCAGACAAAGCCAAGCGGTTCATGCGGGCAACTGCTGAGATCCTCGCCGCAGCCGAGGCAGGCGAGGAGCCGAGCCTTGCGCAGGTGCAGAACATTATGCCAGAAGTCGAGGAAGTTCTGGATCAGCACGCCCGCAGTATCCAGAAAATTCACCGGGGCATTCGCAAATGAGCCAAACCCATACCTGTCCGGTTTGTGGGCGGCGGAATCTCCCGCCAAATTGCGGGAGCTGTCCCCAATGCGATGCAGATCTTACTTGCTTTCAGGCTCTGGACTCCTTATCTGGTCCAGCAGAGGCCAAGAAGAAGGCAGAGCCAGCCAAACACCGTATGCCCTGGGTAGCAGTCGCCCTGATCATGACCGCAATCCTGCTCCTCCTTGCTGGTCTCGCGGTGAGCATGAGAAGCCGCCTGGTTGAGCTTGACCGTGAGCTGATGGCCTTGCGGCAAGAGCGTGCTGCCAAGCCAGCCCAGCTGACCAAGCCCGTCCTCCCGCCTGATAGCAAGATTCATATTGATGCCCAGGTGAGGATACTTGATGACCGCCAGGTAGCAGCTAAGTCTGCTGCCCTAAAGCCGCTGCCAACCACGCAGGATACTCTCGCTGCTGCACCACAGCCTGTTGACCAGCAAGTACCTTCCTCATCGGCAAAGGAAGAGAAGAAGATTGACCTCCTGAATGAGGTGACACAACAGCCTACCTTAGGAGCGAACAAGGCGGAAACTAAGCAGACTCTTGCTTCTGAAGAAAAACAGCTGGTCGAGGAGAAAGTTGCTGCGGTCTCACCGGCTGCAAGCGAGAGAATGGGCCAAGCAGAAGAACCCCTCTCTGCTGAGAACAAAGCCGAACAGTCTTCTGCAAAGCAGGCAGTAGAGAACAAGGAACTCTCACCGGCTGCTCCAGCTTTTCCACAAGAGGCAAAAACGACTGCCCCGCAGCCTTCAGAAGAGACAAAGCCGCCTATCACAGAGAAGCAACTTGCCACTTTGCCACCACCCGTGGACATCCACCCTCGGTGGAGGAAACAGCGGGTAAGCAACCAGAAAACTACCCCCAGCTCCGCAGGCACAGAGGCTTCTCAGCGCACCCCTTCACTACCACAGACTGCTGCCCCAGTATTATTACCGGAAAGAACCTTCTCCTATCTTGTTAAGGATGGAGAAACTGCCTTAGATATCGCCGAAAAATACTACGGGCACCGTAAATACTATCCTGTAGTCATGGAGCAGAATCCCCATATCTTTCTTGGGTTCATACGCAAGAACAGCATCGTTCGTCTCTTTACTGATCGCCGTGAGGCTATTGCCCTTTATCAGCAGCGCATTGAGCAACAGGATGGTCTCTTGCTCTGGAAATATCATGTCCGATCTGGCGAGACCTGGCGCTCCATCTATGCCCGCTTTTTCCTGCCAAGATATTCTGGTCTGATCTTCTACGGCAAGCAGGAAATTGCCCCGGGCAAAACAATACGGGTAATCCTCCGCTAACCGGCAGCGGCTGACAGCTTCAATGTGATGAGCAAGCAAACCACCATCCTTGTCTGGATAGGAAAACTCGGCAGCAAGCTGTTCGGCAATAGAGGAAAGAAGCAGCCGGTATGGGAGGACCTAGCAGCCCAGGCCGAGCAAGCCGCAGCCCAAGGTGCTTGGCTGACAGCTGCAGAATTGCTCAGTCAAATCCAGGCGGCCTGCCCTGAACCTAGCCGACTACTCCGACTGGCCTTTTGTCGGGTGCAGGCTGGACAATGGCAGCTGGCTGCCACTGCGTATGCTGAGGCCGTAGCCCTATCACCTGCGGATAGATATCATGCTGGCTTGGCCCTGGCACACCTGGAAGATTGCCTCGGGTGTTTACGTTACTGGCAGCCGCTGCACTGTGTTGATCCTGCTTTTCTTGCTCAGAAAGAACAGGTTAGCAACCTACTTCTACACCAACTGCACTGCCGTCTTGATGCCAACCCCTTAGCCCACGAAGAAGTTGCTTTGCTCTTGCATGAAGGCCTGCTCGACACCCTGCTGGCCAGCGAGCTGCTCGCCCGCTGTCGTCGCCTGCGCTTGGCCTGTTTTTGGCAGGAAGAACGCCTGGAAGAGATTGCGGCACTTGCAGACGAGACAGACTGGCTTCAGCCTGCTGAATTGGAGATTCAAGCCAAGGTAGCGTGCCAGCGTCTCGCAGAGGCAACAGACCGGCCAATGCCTCCTCACGAGGTGCGATATTTTATAGATTGTTGGCTGACCCTTCTCTTCCATCCGACGGTTGGGCCGCAGGCAGGGCAGGAGCGGCAAACCCTGCTGGATTTCGGGGCAGATCTGCTGCGCAAGCAGGTCTTGCGCCAACCACAAAGCAGCGGTGATTCCCTGCTGCAACACTGGCAAAATACCCTCTCGTTACTCTCTCGCTTGGCTGATCTAGGTGCAGGACAAAGCGAGGCAGTGCCCTTGCTCTATGCCCCAGCCCTGGCTCGTCGTGCGCAGGTTGCTGACCAGCTTTGCACGCTGATTAAAAACAGCCGGGAGGCCTTTATGCAGGAGGAGGAATGGCTGGCAGCTGGGGCGGCTTATACCCCGGTGGCCGCTGCCCTAGTCTTAATTCAAGAGGGGCAGGCTGATGCAGCATTAGACCTGCTGGCAGACCTAGAAGGAGAGCACCATGATCCATTCATCAACTGGGGCGCAGCCGAGGTAAGAAGTGCCTGCGGTATTCATCTTCTTCAGCAGGGACAAGCCTGGGAGGCAGAGCAGATTTTGCGTGAAGGTCTGATCCACAATTCCGTAGAACTGGAAAAGCAAGTTCTGGCCACTTTGAACCAGGAAGAGGATGCTGACGGCAGGCAGCTGACCGCGTGTCTTGGCATCCTTGCTCTGCTCTCTGAGGAAGTACAAGAGCGTGCTGCATTCTGCACAGCTCTTACCAATCAAGTGGTGCGACTTCGCAGCAGCGAGGAGGCCAATCACCGCCTTTTAGCAGCGGCGATGGCCAAGGCAGTTGCCTTGCATCCTGGCGACGAGTTGGCCCAGATGATCCATGCCCAAATGAGTCTGAATTGCGAGCTGCTTGCCTTGGCAGAAGCATTTAATCAGGACTGCTTTGCTGAGGCTGCTCGTATCGCTGCAACCAGCCATTTTCCCCAGCTCAAAGAACGCTTCTTTATGACTGCCCAGCACCATGCTGCCCGGATAGAACGCGGGGATTATCCTGATCAAGAGGCAGCTATTTTCCTGGTAGAAAGCCTGCTCGTTAGTGCCCGCAGCGTTGATCCTCGGCACGCAACAGTCAGGCAGATCAGTAAGGCCCTTGATGGCTTACGACAGGGGGGACTGCACGCATGAATCCCTTCAAAGTGCTCAATCTCCGCCGGGATGCCTCGGCCCAAGAAGTCGTACAAGGTGCAGCCTTGGCCTTGCGCAAAAAGCAGCATTCTGCCCGGGAAATAGCTGAGGCTCGGCAGCTGCTCATGGATCCAAAGACCCGCCCGATCATCTCCTTTCTTTATTCCGCTGATCTCTCCTCTTTGCTGGGGCCTTGCCTACCAAGAGAGGCCCCGTTGCGCGTGGAAGATCTCCAGCGACTTGCGCTATTTGACTGAACCATAATGCAGAACAAAGAAAAGCCCAGCAGCCACCTGCCTGGTGAGCTGCTTCGGGAGAAGCTTGTTGCTTTTCAGCGAGAAATTGCTGACCTGAAACGCCTGGCAAAAGAGCAGGAAGAAGCCAGCTTGCACCGTGAACACCAGCTATTTATTGAGTTGGTTGAAGTCCTGGATGTTTTCGACCACCTAGATGTGAACTTGCGGCGCAAAGCTGAGGCACTCGACAAGACCAGTCAGAGCATCTTGAAGAGCATGAAGGCTATACAACGCAAGCTGCTCCGCCTGCTGAGTGCCCATCACATTGCCCCACTTGACTTCCCCGACCGTCGTGCTCAACCTGAGCAGTGTGTGATTATAGAAACCAGGCAAGCACCAGGCCGAGAGAACGAGGAAATCCTCGCTATTTTGAAGCGCGGTTACGTTGATCTTGGCCGGAATACTGTGCTGAGAAAGGCCGAAGTAGTCACAGTACGTAACGAGGTCTGATCAACAATGAAAAGGCCTTGACAACCCTTATGCGAGTACGGTATTAATAGCGCGATCACCTTCCGCCGGAGTGGTGAAACTGGTAGACGCACTGGACTCAAAATCCAGCGGGCCTTGCGCCCATGTCGGTTCGATTCCGACCTCCGGCACGACAGCACATCCTCCTAGTTCTTACTAGGGTTCAAGCAAGCCCACTACCCTCCCAGGTGCGTGGGCTTTTTTTTGCCTTTTCTCTGCACCTTACCCCCTCTGCTGCTCTATGCTTACCAGGCAACATGCACCATAGTTGCCGACCAACATGCGTAATAGTTGCTACTCAACTATGGTGATACTTGCTGACCAACATGCATGCATGTTGCCTCGCAACCATGATGCACCTGTAGGGGCAACGCCCTGTGGTTGCCCTGTATCAATGCCACCGTCTTCTTCGCAATAACACCATCATCTATCCTGCATCAAGGGCAGGCACAGGGGCCTGCCCCTACGGTTGTCTATCTCGAATCAATACCACCATCTTGTTCTTGACAAATCCAGCCACGCCTCTTAGGATGAGTGATTGTATTAGGTGTTCTTTCATCAGCATTACTCCAATCCTTTGCCCGTGTATCTTATGATTGATATTCAACTCCACAAACAGCAGGTAGAGGAAGCTGTTGCCTTTCTCCGTAGCGAGCTTCCTGTGCTACCAGAAGTGCTCATTCAGCTGGGCACTGGTCTTGGTGGTCTTGCCCAAACTATGCGCAACAGCATCAGCATCCCTTATGCACATATTCCCCATTTCCCCAGGGCAACTGTACCCAGTCATGCAGGCACGTTGGTCTGTGGCAACCTGGCTGGTCAGAAGGTGGCCATCCTCGCTGGCCGCTTCCACTATTATGAAGGTTACTCGGCGAGAACTGTTGCTTTTCCGGTGCGAGTGCTCTCGTTATTGGGCATAAAGACCGCTATTATTACCAATGCTTCTGGTGGCCTTAATCCTGCCTGGCACCCTGGTACTATCATGGTGATGCAGGATCATCTGAACCTCCTCCCTGACTCGCCATTGCGAGGCCCTAATATTGATGAATGGGGGCCACGTTTCCCGGATCTTTCCGAGCCATACAGCTTATCGCTCCGCACGCTTACCCTGCAACTTGCTGAGAAACTTGGCTTGGCAAAGGTCGAGTCTGGTACCTATGTTTGCATCCCTGGGCCGAGCCTAGAAACACCCGCAGAAACGAGGATGTTGCGGCAATTGGGTGCTGATGCTGTGGGCATGTCTTCCATACCAGAAGTGATTACAGCATTGCACGCAGGACTACAGGTCTTGGGCTTATCTGTGGTCGCGAATATCAATGACCCAGATAACTTCAGCCCACTCTTTATTGAAGATATTATCGCTGCTGCCGAAGAGGCGGAACCCAGGCTCCAGCAGCTGCTCAGTGCCCTTATCCCGGAGCTCTAATATGCAGAAAGATGTCCATCTTGTCCTCTCAGGTCGCTGGCTCATCAGCATGGATGATGCCAGGCAGGAACAGCAGACAGAAGAAGGTGTTTCCATTGCCATTGCCGGTGATACCATTGCTGAAATAGGTCATAGTCTTGCTTGCAAATACCCTGATGCCCAGCACCTGCATTGCCCGCATGGACTGATCATGCCAGGTCTGATTAATACGCATACTCATGCGGCAATGTCCTGCTTTCGGGGCCTGGCAGATGATCTACAGTTAATGACTTGGTTGACCCAACATATCTTCCCAAGAGAGGCACAGTTGACCAAGGAGATGGTGTATCATGCCACCCTTCTGTCAATCTGTGAGATGATTAAATCTGGTACAACCAGCTTCAATGATATGTACCTCTTTGAGCAGGAAGTAGCCGCAGCAGCAGCGACAGCAAAGATGCGAGCCTGGGTAGGAGAAGGCTTCTTTGACTTCCCCTCTCCCAACTATGGTCAGCTGGAAAAGGGCGTGGAGTATGTGGAGGAATTATTTGCCAAGTATGCGCACCATGACCTGGTAACGATTACAGTAACACCTCATGCGGTCTATACCTGTAATCCAGCCTTATTGCAGCGCGCTCACGCCTTAGCTGACCAGCAGAAGTCCCTGTATCATATCCATCTTGCTGAGACCAAGGAGGAGGTCAAAACCTGTAGAGAACGCTATGGATGTACACCAGTGCAACATCTGGAAAATCTAGGCTTACTGCATGAGCGGGTGGTTGCTGCCCATTGCGTGATCTTGGAGGAGGAAGACCGGGACTTACTGGCCAAGCGGCGAGTAAAAATTACCCACTGTCCAGAGTCGAACATGAAGCTGGCTTCGGGGATTGCGCCAGTACAGCAGCTGCTCAACCAGGGCATAACTGTGGGCCTGGGTACGGATGGCAGTGCCTCGAATAATGATGTGGATATGTTTGGCGAAATGAGTACAGCGGCCAAACTGCATAAGGTGCGTGATCTTGACCCAACAGCCATGAGCGCGGCCACGGTTCTGCACGCCGCAACCTTGGGCGGTGCCAAGGTACTGGGGAGGGAAACTCAGTTAGGGAGCCTCGCTGTAGGCAAGAAGGCTGACCTGATTGTTCTGGACATGAACCAGCCCCATCTCACGCCACTTTACAACCCGGTGTCCCATCTGGTCTATGCGGCAAAAGGTAGCGATGTGCTGCATTCAGTGATTAATGGTCGCCTGGTCATGTGCAACCGACAACTGACCACACTAGATGAGACAGCGGTCCTCGCAGAGATGGGTAAGATCAGCAAAAGAGTACAGCAGATGGCAGGGTGAGGAGAGGGGATTAGGGAGCTTGCGGAGGTGTTTGGGTACAGGCAAAAGCTCCTGCACAACGAGTGGATGCAGCTTGCATACGTTGTCAACCTACTACAAGAAGGTTGTGGCTTGATAACAACCTTCTCTTGCCGAGCAACACAAGGTTCTTGTTAAGCCAAACTCCTTTCTTGCCGAACAGCAAAGGAGTTTGGCTTGGCAAGAAAGGAGTTCTGCCAACTCTGAAAGGAGTGTGGCTGAGTAAGAACCTTCTCTTGCCGAGCAACAACCTTCTTCTGCTCGGCCAACACCTTTTGTTACCGAGCCAGAACCTTTTGTAGCTTGGCTACGAAGAGTTGTTGCTCGCAAACAAACGAATGTAACCTACTTACCAACCTGCCAAACCGAGCTGAAATCGTTGCTGATTAGCCTAATTTCGCTGCGCCTTGGGTAAAAATTACTCCCAGGGTAGTGGCCAGCCTGTCCTGCCGCCTCTCGTTTCTTCGGCTACTGCGGGCTACTGGTTTGTCCTTCTGCGCCGAGCGAGTAATTTTTACTCAGTCAACTTTCTGAACTGGATATTTTTTACCCAGATCAGCCCAGCAGCCGGGTGGAGGCACTCCAACCCGGCTTGTCCTGTTCTGCCATCACTTTTTTTCTTCGGAAAAACAAAACGCGGCAATCAGTGTAACAATTACGATCAGCGCGACTCCAAAACAGACGGCGATGATACAGAATGAATCGTAGCTGCAATGAACTCCGGCGGATAATGCTTCATCCATACGCACTCCTTGATGCCGCATGTGGCGCCCATACGGTATATTGTTTTCTCAGAAAGCGTTTTCTCTTCCTTTCTGATTTGTTGCAGCAAGTCAGCATGAACCGCGCCAGTTGCTTGTTGCTCTCCTCCGTGACTTGTCTTGCAAAAATCGTGCCAGAACTGCCACAATGTTACCTAAAACTCAAGTTGCCAGCAGATTATGCCGTTTTGTTTATCGAAACAATGCGGGCTAACAACTGGATACTTTTTTCCCGGCTGCTGTAAAAAAATCTTGCTTAATCTTTGAAACAGTGATACGTATCTTGTAAAAATAATACCTCAACACAACACCGCAAACAAGTTGGCCGAACCCAATCGAATATGAGCATGAACATGCCTGTCGTTAAAGAAATCGTCGTCGTCCCCAAAGCAGCTGGTCGCGAAGCCTTGGGCCTGCTGGCCGCGATCTGTTGCATTCTTTTCCTGGTCGGTCTGCGCGTTGTCCAGGTCAGGCCAGAGAATGCCGAAGAAGGCTCCAAGGTCTATCAAATGCAGGACATCAAACTGAAGAACCAAGCCCCGGTGTTGTACCGCTCGCTCTTGGGTGCAGCAGACACTATTACCCAGTTGCGCGAAGAGAACGGCAATTGGCCAGACATTGCCGCGCTTCAGCAGGAAGATTTGCCGCCTTTTGCCGCCAAATTTCTGCCTGCTGGCCTGAATGGCTTTGGTTGGGAGTTCCACCAAGGGGCTACCTGGGCCGATTATTACGGCACCAACAGAAACGTGCTTGCTGCGGAGAAGGCTGGAGCTGATCCGCTGGAGAACAGCTTTATTCTCCGCATCATTGATCTCCAGGCTGGCAAGTATCCCCATCCTGTGGCCCAACAAGCAAAGGGTCAGGAGAACCGTTTCTCCGTTCAGATCTGGCTTAATCCCAAGACTGCCGACTATCCAGAAGGTCAGCCCGCAGATAAAGGCTGGAAATGGGTGGTCAGCGGCCATACACCAGTCAGCGAAGAACAAATCAACTGAGCTGAACAGATCGGCAGCTGCCGGTTTCTTTTGTCTTCTTTTAATGCGATGGTGATAAGAATGAAAAAAGGAGTAGGTTATTTGGTAGCAATCCTGGCTGTCCTGGCTTTGACCCAGGCTCCAGTGTCTGCTCAGGAAAAAAAATGCCAACTGAACATCGGGGCCTCACTGCACCCGTATTACTCTTGGGTGAAGAATATTGTCGGTGATGCTGCTAATGTCACCTCCTTGATTCCTTCTGGCTCAGATCCCCATGCCTACCAGCCTGTGCCGAGCGACATGGCGATGTTGGAGAATCTCGACGTAGTGATTGTCAATGGAGTTGGCCACGACGAGTTTATCAAGCCGATGCTCAAGGCCATTGAAAACCCCAAGCTCCTGGTCATCGATACCAGCAAGGGTTTGCCTCTGATTCCTTCCTTTAACGACAAGCATTACGCCTTTGAAGAAAAAGAAGAGGGCGGCGCAAAGGTGTCCTACAACAGTCACACCTATATTGCCATCACTGGCGCGATCCAACAGATGCAGATGATCAACCGAGAACTGGGCAAGCTCTGTCCAGACCTAGCTCCGGTGTTTACCAAAAACTTGCGGGCCTATGCAAGCAAGCTGCGCAACATGCTCCATGCCACGCTGACCAAGATTGACGGCCTCAAAATGGACAATCTGCGCATTGCCACGGTTCATGACGGCTATTCCTATCTGTTCCAGGAACTGGGCATTGAGGTTAGCGCAGTGGTGCAGCCACGGCATGGAGTTACGCCCAGCACCAAGCAGCTTCAGGACACCATCAAGCGGATCAAACAGGCCAAGGTGAACGTGCTGTTCGGTGAGATGGATTATGAAAAGAAGTACGTTGATATTATCTTTCAAGAAACCGGCTGTCGCCTGTATGCGCTCTCACATATCTCCAATGGTGAATACACCCAGGAGCATTTTGAGCAGACCATGCAGAAGAATATGGATATCATCGTCGAAGCCCTGACCGAAGTCTCGGCTGGCAACAAGACTCTGCCCGCTCCAGCCAACATTCAAGAGAACATCAGCAAGAAAATGCAGGACACTTCCCAGCAGATGCAGCAAAAAATGCAGCAGAATGTCCAGGAAAACCTGCAAAAGACTGTGCCGGAAGTGCAGCAGAAGCAGATGCAGGACAGTATGAGCAAACAGAGCCAGCAGGTTCAGCAGAACATGCAGCAGAATATCCAGAAAACTGTGCCAGAGATCCAGCAGAAGCAAATGCAGGATACTTCTCAGCAGATGCAGCAAAAAATGCAGCAGAACGTCCAGGAGAAGGTACAGAAAACCGTGCCTGAGATCCAGCAGCAAAAAATGCAGGACACCATGAACAAGCAGACCCAGCAGGTGCAGGAAAAGATTCAGCAGAATCTACCTGCCTCGCCCTCTGCTCCAGTAGCACCGCCGCAGGATAAACAATAACCCCGGAAGCAGATGACCAGCCCAGAGCAGCATACTCTCCTGGAGATCACGGACTTGTCCGTGACCCTCCGGGGGAACAATATCCTCGACAAGATCAATCTCCAGGTCAAGAAAGGGCAGATTCATGCCCTGACCGGTCCAAACGGTGCGGGTAAAACCACCTTGATGCGCAGCGTCATGGGCGGGATGCCCCACCAAGGCACAATCCGCTTTCTCTTCCGGGAAAACTGTCGGATCGGCTATGTACCGCAGTTTTTGGAGTTTGATCATTCTGTGCCGATCACGGTCTTTGATTTTCTCTTTCTGATGTTGAAGAACGTGCCGGTCTTTCTGGGCCGAAGACGAGCAATGCGCGCCCGAATCACAGAGATACTTGCCGCGACTAACTGCGCGCATCTCATTGACCGCTGCGTGGGCCAGCTCTCTGGGGGTGAATTTCGTCGGGTCTTGCTGGCCCAAGCTCTTGAGCCAAAACCGGAGCTGCTCCTTTTGGATGAGCCGGCCAGCAATATCGATGAAGTGGGTATCCGCCAATTCGAGGAGATGTTAATCAACCTGCGCGACCTGCACGGCATCACCATCTTGATGGTTAGCCACAGCCTGGAAATGATCACTCGCGTTGCCAACCAAGTCACGGCCATCAACCGCAGTATTTTCTACGATGGCAACCCAGATGGCCTGACTCATTTCGACCTCCAGCAGCAGTATAAAATACTGGGGTAGAGGTGGATAATGAATGAACTGATTAATCAGCAGAACACTGTCGCCACTTCTGATCTGTCGTCAGCTGACTTAGACATAGACGTTTAAAAGAGGAATATGGAACTCATCTACAACATCGTCAAAGGCTGGACTGCCGCAGGCTATCTGCCTGCTCTTTTTGAACACGCCTTCATGATTCGCGGGATGCTGGCTGCCTTTATCATTGGCCCGCTGCTCGGCGCAATGGGCACAGTGGTAGTCACGAAGAAGCTGTCCTTCTTTACCCAAACTATCGGCAATGCCGCCATGAGCGGGGTAGCCATCGGCCTGTTGTTGGGTGAACCCGCAGACAGCACCTATGCCGGGCTGTACGGCTTCTGTTTGCTCGTTGCCCTGCTGATGACTTTTGTCAAAAACCGCACCCGACTCGCCAATGACACGATCATTGGCGTAGTGCTGGCCCAGACACTCGGTCTTGGTATCATCCTTATGATCGTTGTCACCACCCAATTCAACATCCATCAGGTAGAGGGCATCCTCTTTGGCAGTCTGATCACCTTGAATGATGCCGATCTGATTGCCTTGGCCATTTCCTCGCTGGTTGTTGGCGTTCTCTTTGCCTGCAACTTTAATCGTTTCATGCTCGCTAGCTTTAACAAGACCCTGGCCAAGGCACGAGGGCTGTCGCCAGTCTTTCTCGAATATCTCTTTGTCGTGCTGATGACCGCTGTGGTGGTATCAAGCCTGAAATTGATCGGCTCACTCCTTGTACTGGTGCTGATCGTGGTACCAGCCGCAGGTGCACAGCTGCTGGCCTCAAATCTCCGCCGCTTTGTCTGGCTGAGTGTGCTTTTTTCCACGATCAGCACGGTGCTGGGCCTGCTGCTCTCCGGCTTCCTCCCAGTACCAAGTGGTGCCCTGATTGCTTTAGTCTCTAGCATCCTCTTTTATGGCGCACTCCTGTTGAAGCCACTGCTCGGTAAGGGCGGCGGGCCAAATCAGGGCGAGATATAGCTGCTCCGTCATTTTTTCCTCATCCCAAAAAAAGGAAGGTAACTCATCATGTCCAAGGTATTCAAACAAGCTGCGGCAGTGTTGGCCGCTGCCACGCTGCTCTTATCCTTTGCCGCCTCTGTTTATGCCCATGCCACCAACCTTTGGTGCTATATCGAGAAGGGCCGCGTGTATGTCGAAGGCTCATTCATGGGTAGCGGCAGAAAGGTGCAGAATGGCAAAGTGATCGTGGTCAATGAGAAAGGCGACAAAGTTCTGGAAGGTGATACAGACAAGGAAGGCAACTTTAATTTTGAGCCGCCATACAAGGGCAAAATGACTATTCTCCTGCGGGTAGATCAGGCCCATGATGCGGATTTCGAGCTGACCGAGCAGGATTTTAAGGACGCAGAGGCTGAGGAGAAAGGAGCAGGGGAGGCAAAACCTGCGGCAGAGGCTGAAGCGAAGCCAGCAGCAGAAGCGACAAAGTAATTTCAAACATCACAGGAGGAGAACCTCATGCAAACCCAAACAACCCTTACCGTACTGAGCGCAGCCCTGCTGCTCAGTGCCTCAGCAGCATCAGCGTTGGAGATTAAATCTGGCAATGACAAAGTGCAAGTCCAGCTCTACGGTGAAATTGATCGGGCTGTGATGTATGCGGATGATGGGTATCAGGATAAATTCTTTCATGTCGATAACACCAACTCTGAAACCAGGATCGGCTTAAACGGCGAGCTTTCTGGTGATAACGACAATCTCACTATAGGCAGTAGCTTGGAACTGAAGTGGCAGGCCAATCCCTCTCATGCGGTCTCAATGGAGGAGGAAAGCATTGCCGGTGAGTTTTCGGAAGAGCTTGTCGAAGTATATTTTGATTTCAAGAATGCGGGCAAGTTTTCCATCGGTCAAGGGAGCATGGCCTCTGATGGTGCCTCAGAAATTGATCTATCTGGCACTGATATAGTCGGGAACTCCGGGGTTGCTGACATAGGTGGCGGCCTTACATTTTATGACACCGCAGGTGGAGGCTATGGTGGCGAGAGCGGCGGCACTCTTGTGGGAGAAGCATTCAAGCGGCAGTGCTGTGATCTCTTCAACCGCATTACTTCGGACGGCTTAGGCAAACGGCAGCGCGTACGCTATGACACCCCAACCTTTGCCGGCTTTTCTCTCGGCGCAGCGACAGGTGCAGAAGACACTGCTGATCTTGCCTTAAACTATTCAGGTGAGTTTAGCGGTCATCAATTGCAAGCTATAGCAGCCTGGTCTAACCCTGGCAAAGGAGGCGATTACGCCCAAATCAATGCGTCTGCTTCTCTCTTGCTCTCTTCAGGCTTCAACTTCACTGTTGGCTTTGGCTTCCACGATATGGACAACCTGCCAAACGACTCTGATGACCCGGTCTTCACCTATGGCAAAATTGGCTATAAGTGCGATCAACTTTCTTCGCTTGGCTCGACCGCAATTTCGGTTGATTATGGCATCTACAAGAATGGCACTGCGCTCAATATCGAACAAGAGGCCACTGCCCTCGGCGTGCAGTTTGTGCAAGAGCTTTCCGCCTACAGCACCGAGCTGTTTGCTGGCTATCGCACCTTTGCTTTAGAGGACAACACCAACGCGGACTACGAGGACATCTCCATCATCATGGCTGGAGCACGTCTCAGCTTCTAATTGCTCGTCCGCCAGAGCGGTCTGCTCCAGGACGCTCTGGTTTTAATCCTACACGACAACTCATTGCTTGCAGGGACTCTTCTGCCCAGCCGAAGATTGCTGCTGATTACAGAGTCCATTCGTCTCGATTACCTGCGTCGTGCCATCCAACTGCTTGGGGCATTCCTGCGGATCAACCTTTGTAGGAGTAAATTCCTGGGGCTTGCACTGGGCAGCTGTTGCTTTATCGCCACATTCTTTCCCCAGTTGACCGCGTACCTCTAACTGTTCAGTCTGGTGCTCTGCGCCTTTGTGCAAGAGCAAGGCCCTGATCTGCGGATCAAGCAGCAGCGAGAGAACAAGCGAGGTAAGGCCGAGAAGAACCAAGGCAAGGCGCGTCAGCCCGGAAAAATGCAGCTTGCCAGCGAATAGGCCTAGAGCGATCAGCAGTCCACCGAAAAGGAACACGAGTATTTGATTGGACATTTTCATTTCCTCCCAAGAAACTGCGAGTGCAACCTCTGTCCGTACCTAACTATACAACGAGCACTGCTTGTTGAACAGCGATGCAACGAGTAAATGCCGCTTGCCTAGGTTGATAGACTGCTACACAAAGGTTGTTGCCAAGCCAGAACTCTTTGTTGCTCGGCAAGAGAAGGTTGTGGCCGAGCAACACAAGGTTCTGGCCAAGCTACAAAGAGTTGTTGCTCGATACGAAAGAGTTCTTGCTGAGCAACAACCTTCTCTTGCTTGGCAACAAAAGGTTGTTGTTAAGCTAGCAAGAGTTGTGGCCGAGCCACAAAGAGTTGTTGCTCGCTAAGAACCTTTTGTTGTTAAGCCAGAACCTTCTCTTGCTCGTCTACAACCTTCTTTTGCCGAGCCAAACTCCTTTGCCAGCGAGCACGCAAGGAATCTCCGGTAGCAGCAGAGAACGTAATCCTGCTGCTGGCTGTGTTGCAGTCGGCAAAAACTCTTATCTCGCCCGCCAAATTCAACCGGAAACCACCCGCAGCGCAATCCCAGCCGTTCTTTCTCGTAAAAAACTCTTCCGTAAATCTGCCCTGTATGTTTTATTTCCCGGGCTGTGCGCGTGCGCTTTTTCTTTTTGAACTCTCCAACGAGGCAATCATGGGTTTTCAGTGTGGCATTGTCGGTTTACCCAATGTGGGCAAATCAACAATCTTTAATGCGTTAACCGCAGCGGCTATCGCAGCGGAAAATTACCCTTTCTGCACCATTGAACCGAACGTGGGCGTGGTGCCAGTTCCAGATAAACGGCTCGACATCCTCTCGGCTTTGGCAAAAACCCGCAAAACCGTGCCCACCCAGATGGAGTTCGTGGATATCGCGGGTTTGGTCAAGGGTGCCTCGCAAGGCGAGGGCCTGGGTAATCAGTTTCTTGGGCATATTAGGCAGGTAGATGCGATCCTACATGTAGTGCGCTGCTTTGAAGACGACAACATCATCCATGTAGATGGTTCGGTTGACCCTATTCGCGACGTAGAAGTCATTTCCATGGAGTTGGTGCTGGCTGATCTGGATACCGTGAGCAAGCGGTTGAAGAAAACGCAGAGCCAGGCCAAGTCCGGGGATAGAAAATTTATTGAAGAGGCCGCGTTTCTCGAACAGCTGCACGCGGCACTTGATCAGGGCCTGCCGGCCAGAACTGTGAAGCCAGAGAGCGAGCCGCAGCGGGAGTTACTCCGGGAACTCTGCTTGCTGACCGTGAAGCCGGTGCTGTATGTGGCGAATGTGAGCGAACAGGACATCGCCAGTGGCAATGTGTATGTCGAACGCTTGCAAGCCCTGGCCGGGCAAGAGGGAGCTTCACTGGTGATGATTGCCGGCGCAATTGAGCAGGAACTGAGTACGCTGGCTCCAGCAGAGCAGCAGGAGTTTTTGGCGGACATGGGCATGGAAGAGCCGGGCTTACACCGGCTGATTCGGGCAGGCTACGAGCTACTTGGCTTAATCACCTACTTCACGGTTGGGGAAAAAGAAACCCGCGCCTGGACGATCACCAAAGGTACCACCGCTCCAGGCGCAGCTGGGAAGATTCACAGTGATTTTGAGCGAGGTTTTATCCGGGCTGAAGTAATTGCCCATGAGGACTACGTGGCCTGTGGCTCTGAGGCGGCGGCCCGCGATAAGGGCGTGCTCCGCTCGGAAGGTAAGGAGTATGTGGTCAAGGATGGCGATTGTATGCTCTTCCGGTTTAATGTGTAGAGATTGCTCTGTGGCTACTCCCAAGATACGAGCAGGTAGAGCAACCTGCTCCTAGCGTAGCAAACACCTATGCCCTTTTCCCAGATCATCGGTCAGACCAAGGCGCTGAACCTGCTTGGCCGCGCTTTACAAGGCGGCAGAATGGCGCACGGCTATCTTTTCACCGGGCCAGAAGGTGTGGGCAAAAGCACAACCGCCCGCGCCTTGGCTGCACAACTGCTCTGCCAGAGTACAGGCGAGAGCAAGCCCTGTGGTCATTGTTCTAGCTGCAAGAAATTCGCCGCAGGCAGTCATCCTGACTTTCTCTGGCTGCAACCAGAGGGTGCCAGTATCAAGATCAATCAGATCAGGGAACTGAAAAAGGCTCTCAGCTTCGCTCCCTTGGAACGCGGCCTACGGATTGTCCTTATTGATGACGCACAAACTATGGGCAGAGAAGCAGGCAACAGTCTGCTCAAACTTCTCGAAGAACCGCCGCCCGATAATCTGCTGTTGCTCATCGCTTCAGATGCCGAGCCGTTACTTGACACGCTTGTTTCCCGCTGTCAGGTCATTCCCTTTGCCGCTCTCACTGAAGCGCAGGCGGCGCAAGTCATTCGTCGCACCCATCCACAGCTTTCTCCTGAAGAAGTACGGACTATGGCCAAACTTACCGGCGGTTGCCCGGGCCGTACAGATGCCTTGCACAGCCATGAAGTCATCAGTTTGTACCAAGAATGTCTGCACGCCCTGTTAGCTGGCACAAGCAAGCAGGCCGAAGCGGTTGAGCAGGCCCTTGCCTTGGCTGGCCAGCTGGCAGAACTCAAGGATGACCTAAATCTTTTCTTCGATCTGCTCTCCCTCTTTTTCAAGGAGGTGCTCACCTCTGCGCTTTGCACCAGAGAGCTGGATGCAGAGGAGCAGCTGCTCGCCCGCGCAAGAGAATGCTGGAATTTGCAGCAAGTTTCTGCTATGGTGGAGGCTATTGAAAAGGCCCGCAGCGATGTCGCGCGCAATTGCAGCCGCACCTTGGTTTGTGAAGTGCTGCTTTTAGCCCTGTTCTGCGGGTAAGTTGATGTTCTTTCGCCGGGATCCGGCTCTTTTTTTATGATAGACAACACAGCAGCAAAACCACAAGAATCTACCGCCGTACCCAAAATGGATCCCCTTCGTCAAGAAGGGGAGTTCTCTTTCTACCGCCTCTGTAGCCGTCCTATGGGACAGGAGCATCTGGCTCGCAGTTTGCTTGCCGATCTTACCCAAGGTGAGATTG
Source organism: Candidatus Electronema sp. PJ (assembly GCF_048287395.1). Classification (NCBI taxonomy): domain Bacteria; kingdom Pseudomonadati; phylum Thermodesulfobacteriota; class Desulfobulbia; order Desulfobulbales; family Desulfobulbaceae; genus Candidatus Electronema; species Candidatus Electronema sp. PJ. Next base: position 32,140 of record NZ_JBLWEO010000070.1, read on the forward strand.
TGATGATCAGGATGGAGGATCGGCTGGAACCAGCCGCGATTATTGGCCGTACAGCCAAACCAGAGTCAAGCAATGCCTATGACTATGCCTGGGAAATCACTCGCCGGGCCAATGCTGAGGAGAAGGAACGTTATAGCCAGCTGCCTGCCCGTGAGCAAGCTGCTGCCACGTTCTGTAAGGAGCGGATCTGGAAACTCGAGCTGCCTATGCACCTCGTGCGAGCCGAGTGTTATGCCAATGGCTCAAAGGTGATCTTCTATTTCACCGCAGAAAACCGCGTGGATTTCCGTGATCTGGTCAAAGACTTGGTGCAGGAGTTCCGCACCAGAGTAGAGATGCGACAGATAGGTGTCCGGCATGAGACTCAAATGACTGGCGGTATCGGGGCCTGCGGGCGTGAGCTGTGTTGCGCCTCCTTTCTCCATAATTTTGAATCTGTGTCGATTAAGATGGCGAAGACCCAGGATCTACCGCTTAATCCGGCCAAGATATCTGGAGTCTGCAACCGACTCCTCTGCTGCCTGACCTATGAATTCGCTAGCTACCGGGCCATCAAACGGGAAATGCCCCGACCAGGGCAGCAGCTGAGTCATGCGGACAAGATGTATCGGGTGACGCGGGTCTTTCCCATGCAGGGCACAGTGCTGGCCGTTTCTGATGAAGGGGGCGGCGAAGTGACACTGACCGAGGAGCAATGGAAGGAAGCAGAACCAGCTGCACGGGCGGAAGAGGCACGGAAGAAGGGTAAGGAGAAAGACAGCGCGAAGAGTTTTCCCCGGAAGGGGAAGAAGGGCTGAGAGATTTCTCTCGTTCCAATTCAACTAAGAGGAAAAAAGATGAGCAAGAGAATTGTTTTGTTCAATCATAAGGGCGGAGTCAGCAAGACAACCACAACATATAATCTTGGCTGGAAACTTGCGGAGAGCAATCGCGTCCTACTGGTGGATGCTGATCCTCAATGCAATCTGACCAGTCTGCTGTTGTGCGATAATTTTGACAGCTACTATGTGAACGAGCAGACACGTCAGAGTAATTTGCGTGATGGGGTTGAAGTGGCATTCAAGGGTAAGCCTGCTCCTATTAAAGCGATTGACTGCTTTTCTCCAGCAAGACAACCAAATTTGTTTCTGATCGCAGGACATCCGAATCTATCTGAGTTTGAGGCAGCACTTACATTTGCTCAAACATCAAATAACGCGCTTGCAACATTGGAGAATCTGCCAGGCGCATTCAGTGCATTCTTAAAAGAAGTTGAGAAAAAATACAGCATTGACTACACCATAGTTGATTTGAATCCCGGCCTGAGTTCAATCAACCAGAATCTGATTATCACATCAAATTATTTAATTATTCCGACGAATCCTGATCCATTTTCCCTGATGGCGATAAACACGCTGCGTGATGTACTACCGCGCTGGGCCGCATGGATGAGGCAAAGTGCATCGCTGTTTGCTGAATCATCTTATCCATTGGATGGCAATCCGCCAGTTTTGCTGGGCACAATTATCCAGCGATTTAACGTACGGAAAGGGAAAGCAGCACGGCCATACAGAGAAAATATTGCTGAAATCAAGAGTAAAGTCATTTCTGATCTTCTTCCCCGTCTGAGGCAGTCGGGCATGGCGGAAACTGATGAGGCGTATGGCCAAGAATTGATCAACAATGGACTTTGTTTGGCAGAAATGCCTGATTTTCAGGGGTTGCTGCCGAAAGCCATTGATGCTGGAGTTCCTGTTTACGCACTTACTGATGACGAAATTAGTGAGACTGGTCCAATTCTAAAAGGAATGCAGCAGAATCGCGAACACTTCGGGAAATTGTTTGACAAGCTGACTGCGGAAGTCAGACGGCTGACGGAGCAGGCGCAATGATAGAGAATTTTCGGGAGAGTCTATCTGATGCGGGCAGACTACAGCTGCTCTACCTGCATTGCGTTGATCAGTTGCAACTGCCTGGAGATTACAGTGATTTATTAAGAATGAGCTTTGTCTATTGCCTGAGCGCATTAGATAAATTAATGCACGATATTATCTCGCATGAAATGGTCGAAGTGTATAATGGACGACGCTTGGCGACACCTAAATATCTGGATGAGGCGGTAACTATACGGCAGCATTCACTGCTTATGAGCGCAACTATACCGCCAGCAGCAATAATATTTGGCGACATAGTTCGGATGAAGCTTAGTCGCCTAACCTTTATGGACCCTGATAAAATCACTGACGGACTGTCACTTGTCTGGGGACAATCTCATAAATGGCAGGTTATTGCAAACGAGCTGGGTAGTGATGAAGCTCAGGTCAAGACCGAACTCAGAAACTTATTCAAGCGGAGAAACGCCATAGTGCATGAGACTGATCGAAGCCCTGTTAGTGGTGAAAAATTGCCTATCGAGCCATCAGACGCAGAGCGTGTTCAGAAATTTATCAGCGCGATAGGAGAAACTATTTACAGACTTGTCTGCTTGAGACCGTAAACGACTATTCAGGGTAAATCCTGCTCCTCCATAATTTCCCAACCATGACCACCTACATCACCACCCCGATTTATTACGTCAATTCCACGCCGCACATCGGCCACGCCTACACCACCATCATTGCCGACACCTACAGCCGCTTCCGGCGGCTTTGCGGCGATGACGTGCGTTTTCAGACCGGCACGGACGAGCACGGTGAAAAGATCGTTCAAGCGGCGGAGAAAGAGAGTATAGCCCCGCGTGAGTACGCCGACCGGATTTCTGCCGCCTTCCGCGACACGTGGCCGCTGCTGGATATCGCGCCGGATCATTTCATCCGCACCACCTATCCCGAACATATCAAGGTGGTGCAGGACATTCTGCAAAAGGTTTATGATCAGGGCGATATTTATTTTTCTTCCTATTCAGGGCATTACTGCAAGGGCTGCGAGCGGTTTCTGACTGAAAAGGAATTGGTGGATGGCAAATGTCCAGATCATCTCACTGTCCCTGATGAAGTCAGCGAGCAAAATTATTTCTTCCGCATGTCAAAATATCAGGACTGGCTGATCAATCATATCAAAGCCAATCCTGATTACATCACGCCGGAACGCTACCGCAACGAGGTGCTTTCTTTCCTCAGCGAGCCGCTGGAGGATTTGTGCATCTCCCGGCCTTGCTCGCGCCTGACGTGGGGTATTCCTCTGCCCTTTGACAAGAATTTTGTCACCTATGTCTGGTTTGATGCGCTCATCAATTACTTAACCGGCATTGGTTATCCTGACGGGGCGAATTTCATCAAATACTGGTCGGTTGCGGAACACATTGTCGCCAAGGATATTCTCAAGCCGCACGCCATTTATTGGCCGACCATGATTCAGGCCGCCGGGCTGCCGCCGTATCAAAAGCTGCACGTGCACGGCTACTGGAATGTGGATGACACCAAGATGTCAAAATCCATTGGCAATGTCATCCGGCCCGGCGATTTGGTCGAAGAATACGGCGCAGATACCGTGCGTTATTTCCTTTTGCGTGAGATGAGCTTTGGCCGCGATGCCTCGTTCTCGAAAGAGGCGATTTTTGAACGCCGCAATTCCGATTTGGCCAACGATATTGGCAATCTTTTCTCCCGCGCTTTGACGATGCTGGCCAAGTATGCGGACGCGAAAGTGCCGCAGGCAGACGAGGCCGTTGTCATCGAAGAAGATCGGGCGTTAATTGCCGCCATCGAGAAGATGCTGGCCGATTATGCGGCCTGCATGAACGGCTTTGAGTTCCATCGCGCTTTGCAGGCAGTCTGGGAAGTGATTGGAATGCTGAACCGTTTTATTGTCACCAATGCGCCGTGGGAGCTGGCCAAAGATGCGGCCCAAGCCGGGCGGCTGCGGACGGTGCTTTATTTCCTTGCCGAAAGCCTGCGGATTCTCGCGCTGGTGCTGCGCCCGGTCATGCCGACCGCTGCAAATAAGATGGCTGCCGCGCTTGGTTTGAGCAAGGAATTGGATAAAGCGGTATTGCCTGAAGCGGGCCGCTGGGGAGGCATTCTGCCCGGCACTGCCCTGCATGTTGGCGAGGCAATATTTCCCCGGCTGGAGAAGAAGGCGGCTGCGCCTGCCGCGCCGGAGAAACCCAAGCCGCAGGCCAAGGCGGAGAAGAAAGCAGAGCCAGCGGCGCAGGAAGAGGACGGTTTGATCAGCTTTGAGTATTTCGGCAAAGTTGAGCTGCGGGTGGCGGAGATTGTCGCGGCGGAGAAAATCGCCAAGGCGGAGAAGCTGCTCAAGCTGACAGTGAGAGCACCGGAAGAGCGCACACTGGTGGCGGGTATTGCCAAGCATTATCAGCCGGAAGAGCTGATCGGGCGCAAGGTGATTATTGTGGCAAATCTGAAGCCCGCCAAGCTGATGGGCATCACCTCGCAGGGCATGGTGCTGGCGGCGAAGGAGAAGGACGCGGACGGCAACGAGCAGTTAGTGCTCTCTGCGGTGGCGGCGGATATTGCGGTGGGGTCGAGGGTGGCGTAAGAGGTCGCAGACAGGCCGGGATTTTTCTTGCTCACTCCGGTCTGTCTGTTTCTTGGCAAAGACAAGATTTTTACAATTAGCTATGTGCAATAGAAATTTCAACTACAGAAAAATTATTTGTTTGTTTCTGATATTTTTTGTTCTTTATGCTCTCGTTTCATGCAAAGGAAGTGACGAAAAGCATACAAATAAAAAAATACAATCGTTTTCGAGTAAACGTAGCACTATACAGGTTGACGAATCGGTCTATGCAATAGAAAAAAGAGATGTTCTTGGAGATATAAAATTAAGCCTTGATATAAGACTTAAAAACAAGATATCAGAAAAACAGCTAAGACAATTGGCTTTAGCGTTAAAAGGTAAAGAACATAATAAATATGAACGGATATTTATTTTTTGGTATTTACCAGGAATGGAAATAGATGCAGGAGCATGGGCGACAACCCACTTTAAACCAAATTTAGAAGTAAGGATACTGGGAGTTACCATAGAAGAGGAAAAAGAACTAACCGCCTCCGATGAAAAGCGTAAAGGTTTTGTAATCGGGAAATGGTTTGATAATTCTATTATTGGTGGGAAATATACGCTTATGAATAACAATGGGACAATAACAATGTATATTGATTTTGCTGACGGAAGTAATCTTGAGGAGGAGATGATTGAAAGTTCTCAGTCAAATTTACTGCGTTATGACGATAAAGATGAAAATGATCATAGGGAATATTATATAATTAACAGTAACGGAGAATTAGCTGTATATGGCAGGTCTGGGCTTAGTAGAACACTGCAAATACTACAATAATGCATTGCTCTGTTATCCCAAGAAATATCTTTGATTCACTGCATTGGACTGACGGCATGGAGCTTACCCTTATCACCACAGAATCAGACATCATGCTTATTCCGAAGACGCAAAAGAAACTTTCTGCAAAATCGCTGCGCGGCTGCTTGCAGTACAAAGGCAAACCTATTCCTACAGAGCATCTTTGCAAGCCTGTTGAATACAAACAAATTCAAAAGAACTAACGCAAGACAGCTGCGCTCCGCTTCTTGCAGAACTACTCTGCGCAGCGCGCGCTTGTTGTGATGCTTCAGATGTGGAGGCGATGCAGCGCGTTTAACACCTTTCAGTCATTCCTTGCTTGAAATGAGTCATTTCAAACTTGCAACGGGTTGCGGCCCGGAGCCGCGAGGCGTTTGCAGCAAAGAATAAGGCGTTGCAAACTTCAAACGAGGCATTCCTTGCTTCAAATGAGTCATTCCAAACTTGAAACGGATCACGGCCCGGAGCCGCGAGGCATTTGCAGCAAAGAATAAGGCGTTGCAAACTTCAAATGAGGCATTCCTTGCTTGAAATGAGCCATTCCAAACTTCAAATGGGTCGCGTCGCGGAGCCGCGAGGCGTTTGCAGCAAGAAATGAGGCGTTGCAAACTGCAAACAGGTCATTCGTTGCTTCAAACGAGCTATTGCGAACTTCAAATGAGCCGCGTCGCTTCCCGACAGGGCGTATAGAAGAAAAATCTGGCGCAGAATTTTCCCGTAAGGCATTTGCATCTTGCAATAGAACGAATTTTGTTTCATCGTTGCTTTGAACGCAGCTTCATGGTGGAGCTGCGCGCCGCGACGCTGCCCAGCGCAGCACGGGACAAATCAAACAGCAAGAGGCTAGAATACCGCATCATCGCGATCAACAAGGCTGGCGACAGCCTGCCAAGCAATACTGTGACGGTGGTATTGTAAGGGCACAAGAACACTCTGACCTGAAAAGGAAAATGAAGAACTTCAGCATACAATCTGTCGGTAATCAGGCTGTGATCACTGTTGATCTTTCATTAATCAGCCTTGAATCGCTCACCCGGCTGTTTGAACGGCTGCGGACAGAGGAGCTGATTCAGAAGGCGGATTTCAGCGATGGTCTTATTGAGATCGGCGCGGAGATCAAGCAGAGCTGGTGGCGGAAAAATCGGGAGCAGTATTTGCAAGGTGCGCTTGATGCGGATTGTCATTGACACCAATATGATTTTTTCTCTCCTGCTTGGAAAAAATGAAACGTTGCGTGACATCTTCTTTGACGTTGCGCACACGTTTTTTGCTCCGAACTATATCGTAGGCGAGCTGTTCGAGAAGAAGGAGAAAATCATGAAATGCTCTGCCCTGTCTGAGGCGGATCTTTACGAGCTATTATACAGAATTCTGAGCAGGATCAAATTCATCGCCGAAGAGTTCGTTGCTTCTGAACATAAATTGCAGGCGTTTAATCTGTGTAAGGATATTGATGAGGATGACATTCCGTTCATCGCCTTGTCACTCCAGCTTGATGCCCCGTTCTGGACAGGAGACAAGCGGCTGAAGGAATCTCTGAACCGGCAGGGTTTCACCTCATTTTTTTGAGCAAGAAGGAGGCAGCAATGAATTGGCAGGAAGTATGCGCCGATCCGCATTTGCAGGATTTGCCGTATAGAATCGAACTCAATGAACGAGGCCAAATTCTCATGAGTCCTGTCCGCCTGTATCATTCCGCTTTTCAGGGGAAAATTATCAAATATTTGAATCAGCTTGTAGCAGAGGGAGAGGCATCTCCTGAATTCGCCATCGCCACAGAAAAAGGCACGAAAGTTGCTGATGTGGTCTGGTGTTCAGATGCGCTCTGGCAGCAGATCAAACATGAAGCAGAAAGCCCAGTTGCCCCGGAAATCTGCGTGGAAGTGTTGTCATCAGGCAATACTGAAGAAGAAATGCAGGAAAAGAGAAGGCTCTATTTCGCCCACGGCGCAGAAGAAGTTTGGATGTGCAGCAAAGATGGAGCCATGCATTTCTTCGTCCCAGAGGGAGAAATGGCTCTGTCTCGGCGGGTTAGCGCATTTCCAAAATATATTTCAGTGTAAACAGAAAAAGAAGAAACAGCCTCTTACTGTAACTCCAACCCAGAAAATACCCCCATGTTCATGCTCGGAAATTTCATCCTCGCCCTTGCCAAACTGATCGATATGGTCTTTACTGCCTATATCTGGATTGTTATAGCCAGGGCGGTTATCTCCTGGGTCAATGCTGACCCGTACAATCCAGTGGTGCGTTTTCTTATACAGATTACTGATCCAATTTTATATAGAATCCGTCGCGCCTTACCGCCGATGGGCGGACTTGATCTGAGTCCGATGATTCTGGTGCTGGCTCTTGCCTTCCTGCAAAGTTTTCTCGTGCCGACCCTGACTGAGATCGGCATGAATTTGCGCTGAGTGCGATGCCTTGTCTGCAAGCCCGGCCTGATGGCAGCCTGCTGCTTTCGCTTCATGTTCAACCTGGAGCTGCCCGCACTGAGCTAGCTGGGTTACACGGCGACGCACTGAAATTGCGCTTGGCTGCACCGCCGATTGACGGCAGGGCTAACAAGGCGGTTGTTGATTTTATCGCGGAACTGCTGCACCTTCCCAAGTCCGCTGTTGTCATCAGGAGCGGTCTCGCTAGCCGCACTAAAAAACTCCTGCTGACCGGCATTGCCGAAAATGATGTCCGCTCCCTACTGGAGCAGAACCGAGGCAGCTCAAACGGCTGAACTACATGCAATGATGAAAAGACCGCTTCCCAAGAAAGGCCCTCTTCCCAAGGTTCCGCCGCCCCAGAAAAAACCGGTCGTGGTCAAGCCAAAGCCCGAGGTGGCGAAAGGTCCGGTCAGCAGTATTGGCGCGATCTTTTCTACTGCTTGGATGATGTATAAAAAGCGTGCCTTGCCTATCCTGGCAGTAATGCTCCTGGCGATTCTGTTCAGCATTCTCTTACTGGCTGCCCTCGGTATAGGCGGTATCTTTGCCTTAGGCTTAGATCCGCAACAGTTACAGCAGCAGTTCGTAGCCAGCGATTTCCAACAACTAGCGGCTAATCCAGCCGCGCTCTCATCGCATCCGCTCTTTCCCTTTCTGCTCGGTGGGGGAACGATTTTACTGCTGGTCGGCATCTTACTGGGAATTTGGCAACAAACAGCAATGCTGGCCGCTGCGGTAGATGAACACCACGGGGTCATGGAATCGCTCTGCACCGGTTGGAAATATCTGTTTCCGATGCTTTGGATCAGCAGTCTTTATTGCGGCATTGTCTTCACTGGTCTTTGTTTACTTATTCTGCCTGGCCTGATTCTAGCCCTGTCCATGTCGCTCTATTTGATCGTCATGCTTGATGAGCAGCGCACAGGCTTGGATGCCCTGATGGCCAGCCGACTCTATATGCGCGGCCACTGGTGGAATACTCTGGGCAAAATGCTGCTGATTGGGTTCCTGATGACGGTGGTGGGAATGGTTCCATTTTTGCCTCTGCTCTTTGCGCCTTTCGCGCTGCTCTATATGGTGGCGGTATATCGCGACCTCAAGCAAGCAGCTGGCACGATTGACACGGACAGTACCTGCCGCTGCCTGTGGATGCCCATGGCTCTTGCTGGAATGCTGTTGCCCATACTGGCAGCACTGGGGGCAGTCGTGATGGTAGGGCCGAAACTTCCTGGCAAGCTCGAGGAGATTCGGGAGAATGTGCTCCAGCAACTAGGGCAGGCCGCAGAAAAGCAAGGAATGACGCTGAAGCTGCCTAAGGCTGATGGTCAGCCTTTGCCTGACGACGGTACATCTGAACCTGTCTCGAAGACCCCGGAGGTCAAGATATTGCCCTCCATAGACGGCTTCATTATCTGGCGCGATCCAGTCGGCGATGTCGGCAATCCGCTGCTCGACATCAGGGAGGTCACGGCCATTGGCAAGCAAGGCGAGCTGGTCCTCACGGTGACGTTGGCCAAGCCCTTTGCCGAGTATTTCGCGGCCAAAGACCGGGAGGCCTTTGATCCTCTGGTCAGTTTTTATTTTGATGTCGATATGAATCAGACCACCGGCACGGTTCTCGCCAGTGAGAAAGGGCGAGGCGGCTACGATCTGGAGCTGGATGTTCTGCTTACTGCGCCGAAGAATGCGCCAGAAAGCACAGGCCAGGCCTATGTCAGTCTCTACGATATCGGCCCGCAAAAGCGGCAGTTGTTGGATCCCCTGCCTGATAAGGTGGCGACTTTTACCGACAACACCCTGACGATCCACCTGCCGTATGGTCGAATTGATGCGGCGATGGGCGGTAAGCTCAAAGCCTGTTTCCGCGAGGCATCCCAGAAGGAAGGGAGCGGGGTGAGCAATGATCAGACTATCCCCCTGAAATAGACCTCTTGCGCAAGTCATCTCCTGCCGACTGTCTCGAATTATACTCGGTTGGCAAGGAGTTCGGCTTGGCCGCAAAGGAGTTTGGCTGACTTGCAGAGGAGTCTTGCCGAGCAGGAAAGGAGTTGTACTTGGCAGAAAAGAAGTCTGGCCGACTACCAAAGGAGTTTGGCCAAGCCACAAAGGAGTTCTGCCGAATTGGAGAGGAGTTTTGCCGAGTAAGAAAGGAGTCCGGCTTGGTTACAAAGGAGTTTGGCTGAGTACAACTCCTTGGCAACCGAGCCAGCGACCTGTTGCAATTGCCTCAACTGCTTGCCAGGCTGAGACAAGAAGCAGCAGAGGAAGAGTTATCGCTCTGCCAAAGGATATTTGCTGTCTTGCCAGAGTTTCCAACCGCCTTCAAGAACATACACCTTGCTGAAACCCTTTGCAATCAGCTGAGATGCCAGACCGGCACTCTTGCCTTGCCCTGCTCAGGCGCAATAAACCACCAAGGTTTTGTCCTTAGGGGTATTCTTTACCCAGGTGTCCAGGTTGTCATCTGACAGCCAAACTGCGCCGGGAAGTTTAAACTGGCTGCTTTCCCATTGGGCTTGGGAGCGCGCGTCAATGACGATCAGCTCCGAGGAACCCAGTTGTGGCTTGAGTTCCTCTTTGCTCATCAGCTGAAATTCAGCAGCGGCCAAGGCGGGAAACAGGCCGGTGAAAAAGAAAAGTGCTGCTGTTACTGCGAACCAAATGTTCTTCATGCTGTTCTCCTTTTTGGATTGATCATACAACTGGCCTCGTCATGAGTGACCAGGATTGAGTTCAGGAAAGACGGCCAAGGCAGCCTCAAAGTCAAACCGCTCCACCGGGCCTTGCAGGGTAGCTAACTGCTGGCGGAGGTCTGGCTGGGCCATGTGCAACAGCCCTGCCAAGGTCTCGGCAGCACTTGCATCATAACTGCGCAGCTGTTCTTCCAGCAGGTGCAGCGCGGTATTGATTTGCTGGTGATTGATCGGGGTAGTCTTGTCATCTACTGGCGGCAAGCTCTGCAAGGCCACGATGACCTGCTCCAGCTGGAACTCTGCTGCCTCTAACAGAGAGTCAAGGGGCTGGTTGTGGCGAATGTTGTCCTCCAGTACCTTGGCTGTCTCCTGCAAGGTCTCCGCTCCGATGGCTCCAGCCATGCCTTTCAGGGTGTGGGCAAGCCGCTCCGCGCTGTTCCGCTCGTTCTCAGCCAGCTGCCTGCGGATTTCTCGCACTGCCCCTGGGTATTCTCTGGCAAAGCTGTGCAGGATACTCAGATAAACCCGCTGATTGCCGCCGAGCCGCTCCAGCGCAACTCGGCTATTAATGCCACAGAGCTGCGGCAGCTTGCCTGCGATGTGGCGTTCCTGCCGCTTCTGGGGCTTATCCCGCACGGCAGGCTTGATCCAGCGGCAAAGGGCAGCCAGCAGTTGCTTGCGGTCAACTGGTTTGGGGATATGGTCGTTCATGCCAACTGCTCGACACTGCTCGCGGTCATGGCGCATGGCATTGGCACTCATCGCCAGGATGGGCAGGCTGTCGTATTCACTCTGGCGACGAATGGCTGTGGTGGCCTGATAGCCATCCATGACCGGCATCTGGATATCCATCAGCACTAGGTCATAGCGGCCTGGCTGGAGCAGATCAAGGGCCTGCTCGCCGTTCTCTGCCAGATCCACCCGAAAGCACTCCTGCGTGAGTAGCTCCATAGCCACCTGCTGGTTGATGGCGTTATCTTCCACCAGGAGAATGTGTGCGCCTCTGATCTGCTCCAAGGTGCTGCGGTCTGGGCTGGCCAGTTCTGAGTGCTTGAGATAGGCAGCCAGTTCCTCAGGAGCTGAGAGCGGCAAGGGCAGGGTAAAGGTGAAGGCACTGCCCTCGCCTGGCGCACTGACCAACGTAATGGTGCCGTCCATCATCTCCACTAATTGGCGGGTGATGGCCAGGCCCAGGCCAGTGCCGCCGTACAGGCGGGTGGTGCTGCTGTCTGACTGGACAAAGGGTTTGAACAGCTCTTGCTGCTGCCTCTTGGCAATGCCAATGCCAGTATCGCGCACCGTGAAGGCGACAGGCAGGCAGTCGTGCTGGGCGTGGAGGCCAGGCCGCACCTCAATGGTTATCTCACCCTGCCGAGTGAACTTGAAGGCATTGCCAACCAGGTTGAGCAGGATTTGCTTGATCCGCAGAGGATCACCAAGCAGATGCCGGGGGATCTCTGGGTCAATGCGGACATGCAGCGGCAGGCCTTTCTGCTGACTGTGAATGGCCATCAGGGAGCTGATCTGGCCAAGCAGGGCATGGAGGTCAAAGGGGATGGACTCCAGCTCCAGGCGGTGCGCCTCTATCTTGGAGAGGTCGAGGATATCGTTGAGCAGGCCCAGCAAGGACTGGGCTGATTCATTAACCTTCTCCAAGTAGTCCGACTGCTGGGGAGTCAGTTCCGTGGTGAGTGCCAGCTCAGTCAGGCCAATGATCCCATTCATCGGGGTGCGGATCTCGTGGCTCATGTTGGCGAGGAAGTCGCTCTTGGCTTGGTTGGCCTTCTCGGCCAACGTCCTTGCCTCAGCCAAACTTTGCTCCACGGCCCGCTGCTCAGTGATATCATCACTGATGCCGAGCAAATAGACAGGCTTGCCCTGGCCATCGAGAATCGGCACCTTGCGGGTGCGGAGTAAGCGGGTCCCTTGATGCTGAGTAGTGATCTCCTCTTCGGAGAGCGCGACTGTCAGACCACCACTGAGGATCTGCCGATCTGCGGCCATCCGGGCCTCGGCCTCAGCAGGGGGTAAGAGATCGGCATCAGACTTGCCGAGGAAATCAGAGGCAGGCCTGCCAGTCAGCAGTTCGCCTGCTCGGTTAAAGCGAACATAGCGCAGCAACTCTGCCTCTTTGACAAAGAGCATCGAGGGCACCGTCTCAAGCACCGAGTCTAAGAAGTGATGCTGGCTCAGGAGTTGGAGTTCTGCCTCCTTGCGGCGGCTAATGTCCTGGACTAAGCCGAGCATGTTGAGTGGCTCGCCGTACTCGTCCCGCAGCACATCGCCCTGCTCGTGCAGCCAGTGCACACTGCCGTCTGGCCAGACGACCCGGTACTCAAGAGTGTGCTCTGTGCCGCGCTCCAGGCAGGCTGTAACTGCCTCGGTGAGCCGTTGCCGGTCTTCAGGGTGAACAGCTTCCAGGAACTGGGCATGGCTGATCTTCATAGAGCCGGGTGGCAGGCCAAAGAGAGGCGGCACGCCTTTGCTCCAGTGCAAGATATCGCTCTCGATCTGCCAGTCCCATGAGCCAACCCGGGCAAACTGCTGGCTTTTGCGCAAGCGTTCTTCACTGCGCTGGAGGGCGATTTCTGCCTGCTTGCGCCGGGTCACATCCTGGCCAATGAGCATGTAGCCCATCATCTCGTTGTCAGAATCGCGAATCGCTGAAACCCGCAGTTCAAAGTGCCTACCATCAGACCGCTGGGCCGTGTACTGGTAAAAGCCCTGCTCGCGGACGATCTTGACGGCCTGATCCAAGCGTTCTGGCGGGATCTGATAGAGGACATGGAACTCATGTACAGTCCTGCCAATCACCTCTTCTGGCTTACAGCCGTAGATCCGGCCTGCTGCGGGGTTGAAATAGAGGATGCGCAGGTTGAGGTCGGTGGCGGCGATGCCAGTGTCTGGCGCAGATTCAAGCAAGCTGCGCAGAACTGACTGATCATCCAGGGCACGCCAGGCTTGGCGGAGCTGCCGCTCCTGTTCGTGGATGATCTCCCGCAGCAGCCGGGAGTAGCGGCTTTGCAGGCCTTTGAGCAGATCTGTCTCGGTGATCAGACCAGTCAATCGTCCGTCCTGATCAACAATCACCAAGCGGCGGATCTGCTGCATTCGCAGGATCTCCACCACATCAGGCAGCACTGCCTGCTCAGACACCGCACAGACCGGCTGGCTCATCACCTGCTGGAGCCGAGTGTGATAGAAGTCCACTCGTCTGAGACTGAGGCGCACGACATCCCGCTCGGTGAGAATACCAACAGGTCGCCCTTCTGCATCGGCAACAGGCACGCAGCTGATGTTATGCTGATGCATCTGCTCCAACGCCGCATGAACCGAGTCAGTCGGCTTCAGGGTGATCAGCCCGCGCGCAACCACCTCCTTGATCGTGGTCAGGTCAACAAAGTATTCGAGACCAAGGGAGTGGAGGAAGTTGGTCTCTGTGACCATGCCCACGGCCTTGCCTGCTGAATCCACCACCACCAGATGCCGCGACCTGGACAGCACCATCAGTTGGAAGGCCTCGCGGCAACTGGTCTCTGGCAAGGCAGTGATTGGCTTGCCGCTGGTCAGGGTTCGGCCTGTCAGCCCGGAATAGAGCCGGTCTTCCGCCGCATTGCGGGTAACGTCCTGCTCAGTCACTAAGCCAAGAGGAATCCCCTCCTCAGCAAGGATAACTGCTGAGATGCGATGCCGCTCCAGCAGCTCCAGTAAGGCTGGAAGCGGGGTGTCCGGCAAGGCAGTGATTGCCGGGGTGGTCATCAGCTGGGCAAGATTCATGATCTGTAAAGTATAATCCAATCGTAGCAGTGCGGCAAGAAGACTATAGCGATAATCCGGCAGGAAAAGATACGGTTCAGCTTTTGTTAGCGGAAGATGAGTATCGCGTGCAAGATGGAGATAGCATAGTGTCTCTGCTGACTCGACCAGGTTGATTACAGGTCAATCAACAATAAGGCTTGACTTGTCCCTTAATCCTTTCTACAAATCGGGCGGCAGCGATCAAGCTCCTGTGCTTGCCTAGCCCTGCCACATAGATTCATCCCTTTCTGCGAGGTGGAACAGTTTATGATTACTTTGCTTGATTACGGCGCAGGCAACGTGCGCTCGGTTATCAATGCCCTGGAAAGCCTGGGCGAAACCGTGCGATGTGTCAGCACGCCAGAAGATATCCTCCAGGCTGAGCGGTTAGTTTTTCCCGGCGTAGGTAATTTTGGGGCTATGATGCGCAGCCTGCGTGAGCAGCAGCTTGCCGAGCCTTTGCTGCAATACCTTTACGCTGATCGGCCATTTCTGGGCATCTGCGTTGGCCTCCAGGCCTTGTTTGCCGCCAGTGAGGAGGCCCCAGAAGAGCCAGGACTCGGCTTTCTGCCGGGTCGGGTGCGGCGGTTCCAGGGTGATCTGTCTGTGCCGCATATTGGCTGGAATGGGATTAGGGCGCAGCAGCCATCGCGGCTTTTGCACGGCTTTTCTGGCCTCGAAAAATTCTACTTTGTCCACTCCTACTATGCTGAGGCGGATAATCCTCTGGATGTCCTGACCAGCACCGACTATGGCTGCGCGTTTGCCAGCGCAGTCCAGCATGGCAACATCACCGCCACCCAGTTTCACCCGGAAAAGAGCGGGGAAGCTGGCCTGCGCTTGCTGGCCAATTTCCTCGATACCAGCCGCGAAACCGTGAGCCTGCGTTCTTGCCCGCAAAGCACCCAGCTGGCGGCCCGGATCATTGCCTGCTTAGATGTACGCTCGAATGATCAGGGCGATTTGGTCGTCACCAAAGGGGATCAGTATGATGTGCGCGAGCAGGGCGAGGTGCGCAATCTGGGTAAGCCGGTGGCTTTGGCGCAGGAGTATTACCAGCAAGGCGCAGACGAGATCACTTTTCTCAATATTACTGCCTTCCGGGCCTTTCCGCTCGCGGATATGCCGATGCTGGCGGTGCTGCGGGAGACCTCGAAGCAGGTTTTTGTCCCCCTGACCATTGGCGGCGGCATCCGCGACTTCACCGATGCTGAGGGTAGATTCTGGTCAGCCTTAGAAGTGGCCTCAGCCTACTTCCGCTCTGGCGCGGACAAGGTTTCCATTGGCTCAGATGCGGTGCTGATCGTAGAAAATGTCCTGCGGCACGGCAAGGCCACGGGCCTCAGTTCGATTGAGCAAATTGCCAGGGTCTATGGCAATCAGGCCGTGGTGATTTCGATTGATCCCCGCCGGGTGTATGTGGATTCCCCGGCGGCGGTACCGCATCCCGTCATCGAGACAGCCTTTCCTGGCCCGAACGGCGAGCGGTATTGCTGGTATCAATGCACCGTCAAGGGCGGGCGGGAAGGGCGGGATTTGGATGCCATTACCCTGGCCAAGGTCTGCGAACAGCTGGGCGCAGGCGAGATCCTGCTCAATTGCATAGACCGCGATGGCACCAATGCCGGCTTTGACTTGGAGCTGATCCGAGCCGTCAAGCAGGCCGTGGCCATCCCAGTGATTGCCTCGAGCGGCGCAGGCAAGGCCGAGCACTTCCTGGAGGTTTTCAGGGAGACCAAGGCCGATGCGGCCCTAGCCGCTGGCATCTTCCATCGCAAGGAGGTGCCTATCGGCGCAGTGAAATCCTTCCTCAAGGGCAAAGTGGAGGTCAGGCAGGAGGGCTGGTAAGGGCAAGCACCGCTCCTTTGTCGGGAGCTTTTCAACGTGTGAATACTGTATTCACTCGTTTGAAACCAGCATTTAGATGTTTGAACGGAGCGTTCACTCGTTTGCCTGGAGCTTTTGCACGTTAAAAAGCTCTATTCAGACGTGTGAATGCTCAGTTTACTTGTTCAAATGGAGCTTACAGACGTGTAAAACCAGCATTCACTCGTTTGTTTGGAGCTTTTGTATGTTGCAAAGCTCTACTTAGACGTATAAATGCTCCGTTTGCTCGTTTAAATGGAGCTTGCGGACGTACAAAACCAGTATTCACTCGTTTGTTTAGAACTTTTGCACGTTGCAAAGCTCTATTCAGACGTGTAAATACTCTGTTTACTCGTTTAAACAGAGCTTGCAGGGGTGGGGAAACAGGGGCTAATGGAGCGGTGGGTAGGGTAAAACGAAGAGGTTCTTCGTAAGAATTATTTTGAACTTGCATTTTCAAATTTTTTATTAGCAAAACTTTTCCGGTGGGTTTCGTCATTTATATAAATACCGGATAGATCTAAAAGAGAATGAAAGATATGAGTTGTATTTACCGCCACGTCTGCATGTTCTTTGAGTGTCTGTATTTTATTGGCATAGTATTTATCATACGTTTCTGACCGCCAAATTAAGAAAGGTATTTCCTTTTCGTATTCACTCATAACTGTTCCGCCATGAGTGAAGCCAAATTTATCGTCGTCGTAAATATTTTCTCCGTGATCAGAAGCGTATAGCATCAAGCTGGCATATTCAGGCCTTGATTTCATCATTGAAATAAGCTGATAAAGAAAAAAATCAGTAAACATAATGCTATTATCGTAACTATTAATTAGTTCATCTCTGTATTTTCGTGATATTGAGGAAAAATCCAGTTTGTTTTTCATTACTGGCTTAAACACTTCGTAGTCACCTGAATACCTTAAACTGTATCTAAAGTGACTTCCAAGAGAATGGATAACTATAAGTAAATTTTTGTGATTATTATTTTTTAGGATTCTGTCAAAAACAGGGATGATTGATTCGTCAGTTGCATAAGAATCGGAATACATACTCGATTTCGAGGTAATATCTTCGAGTTGATCTGCTTGTTTTGCGTATATCTCTAGCATTGAATTCCAAAACGGCTGGTTGTTAATATAAACCGTATAAAACCCAGCCTCTCTAAAGGCCTTTAATAGAGATGGCTCTGAAAGATGAAGTTTGAAATTTTTATCTGTTGCCCGCGAGAGAAAAACAACTACTGAAAACATAGTAAGATTATAGACTGTTTCAGCGTCTTTCATGGCGATGAGATTAGTTTCTTTTTCCAGCAAGGGATTTGTCTTTCTTTCATAGCCGTATAAAGAAAAATTATTGCGCCGGGCAGTTTCTCCGATCACTAGAACTATAACTTTTCTTGCATCAGCAGGCTCAACCTCTCTCGCGCCAAAAGTAAATGATTTTATTTTTTCATTGTACTCCATCATGTTTCTTCTGTCTTTTTGACATCCAATAAAACTTAGAACCCAATTAGCAG
The DNA here is from genome assembly GCF_048287395.1 of Candidatus Electronema sp. PJ. Classification (NCBI taxonomy): domain Bacteria; kingdom Pseudomonadati; phylum Thermodesulfobacteriota; class Desulfobulbia; order Desulfobulbales; family Desulfobulbaceae; genus Candidatus Electronema; species Candidatus Electronema sp. PJ. The sequence goes on from NZ_JBLWEO010000070.1 coordinate 49,750, forward strand.
GAAAGGTTTTCTGAGCTTTAAGAATATAACTATCTACAATATGATCGAAAAAACTATGATCTGTAAGGTTGTTATTTTTTATCAGCATAAGTGCAACATATATATCTCTTGCTACAATTCCTCCCTGACAAAGGAGCACTAGAGCAACAAACAGCACTCTTGTTTTCTTTCCTATCGAGAAAGATCTGCTTACACACAGGGCTAGAAATATATAGAGAGAAAGATACAAAATAGATACTAATATATACAAGCCATTCGCCATTAAAATTTCCAACGCTTCGCTCGAATGAGTGTTGAAAATAGAAGCCATTATCCCTTTGTTTAACGAAGATTTAAGCGTTACCGCTATATATATTTCAACCGGAGCTATGAATATTACTGGAGAAAGGACAAGGAGTAATTTCCTTGGTCGCAAGAATGGTAACAAGAAAAGAACAAAAGAAAATCCGTACAAAATATACGCAATCTTTCTTGTCGGTGTACTTGCTATCGAATCAATAGAAAAAAAAGCATCTACAACGACAGGAAGTAGTAACAATAAAATTGCTACCAAAAAATAATGGATCGATTTCGAGGGTGATTTCATTCCGATCATCCTTAGTTTATGAAAAGAATATGAATTTTTCTATTCAAGAAGAGTGTACCAATCACAGATTGCGTAACGTAGAAGAAACACCAGATCAAGATAGGTAGTACGTGACTGCCTGCTCTTCCTGAGTAGTAGGATAAAAAATTCTTTCTGTCACTGAGAAACCACGCGGCAGCAGATTTTTTTTCTTGCTTGACAAGATTCGTATATTGCGGTACGTATGAGGCGTAGGCGATATTACGATTCCTCATCAGGTATTATTTTCAGGAGGCAACCATGCACATCTCGGAAGGCGTGCTTTCCGCGCCAGTGCTCATCATCGGTGGAGTGCTCGCCGCAGTTGGCACGATCATTAGTCTGCACCGAAGAGAGCAGGACGATATTATGCCCACCGCACTGCTCTCTTCAGCTTTTTTTGCAGCGAGTTTGGTGCATGTTCCCTTAGGGCCAGGATCGGTGCATCTTGTTCTTAATGGGTTACTCGGCCTGGTGCTGGGTTGGGCTTGCTTTCCAGCCATCCTGATTGGCCTGTTCCTCCAAGCAGTCTTCTTCCAGTTCGGCGGTCTAACTGTGCTGGGCGTGAATACCATGACAATGGCAGCCCCGGCCCTCTGCTGCCATTATCTTACTCGCCACTGGTTGGAGCAGCCAAGCACCCGGCCTATTGCCGCCTTTACCGCTGGTGCGCTGTCCATTCTGCTTTCCTCGCTGCTGACCGCCTTAGCCCTCAGTTTATCAGATGAGGGATTCGCTGCCACGGCCAAGATGCTGATTGCCACCAACCTGCCAGTCATGCTGATAGAAGGCTGCATCACTATGTTCACAATCGGTTTTATCACCAAAGTGCAACCAGAAATATTACAGCTCAAAGCTGTCTCATGAACCGTTCCTCCTTAGGCTGTCTGCTGCTTTTCATGGCCCTCTTGCTACTACCGCTGTCTGCGCACGCCCATAAGCTGAGTATCTTCGCTTGGCCAGAAGGCAACGAGATTCGTGGCGAGGTGAAATTCAGTGGAGGCAGACAAGCCAAGAATGTCCAAATCGCTGTGCAGAACGCGGCAAACAGCACGGTTCTCACTGAAACAGTCTGCGATGAGAAAGGTGAATTTCGCGTTGCCTTACCCGAGCAAGCAAGCAAGGTGCAGTATGATCTCCTGCTTGTTGCCAATGGTGGTGAAGGGCATCGTGGTGAATGGCTTTTAGAGGCCAAGGAATATCTTGCCGCAGTTGGCAATGACACCTCACCCGCTGCCTCGGCATCTCCTGTGCTGAATGAGCAGCAACTGCGGCGCATCGTTGCTGAAGAAATAAGCAAAGGCCTCTCGCCATTACGTAAGACACTTGCTGAAAACCAGGAACATAAACCCAGCCTCCACGATCTCCTCGGTGGCATCGGTTGGATTCTTGGTCTAGTCGGCATTACAGCATGGGCGCAGAGCCGTAAAAATCATAAACAGCGATGATCATCTTATCTTGAATGGCTAGAGAGCATAGTTTCTATCCATTCATCCCTATACACTCAAAAAGGAGCAACCCATGAAGATGAAAGCTGCATCGATGACCGCTGTCTTGCTTGCCTGTTTAACAGGTAATGCCTTGGCCCACTTTGGCATGGTCATTCCCTCAGAGAACATCCTTACTCCAGCCAAGAAGAGCTTCAAGGTCGATCTCTCCTTCATTCATCCCTTTGCCATGATAGGCATGGATTTAGCCAAGCCCAAGCAGTTTTACCTGAGCAACGGCAAAGACCAAACTGACCTCCTGCCCCAACTCAAAGTGAGCAAGGTCCTTGAGCATCAGGCATGGACGACTGACGTTACAATCAAGAAGCCAGGTGTCTATGGTCTGGTCATGGAACCTACTCCATACTGGGAGCCTGCTGAAGATATATACATCATTCATTACACTAAAACCCTGATCGCCGCGTTTGGTGATGATCAAGGCTGGGATGAGCCGCTGGGCTTGGCCACAGAGATTGTACCCTTAACCCGTCCGTTTGCTAACTATGCAGGCAACAGCTTTACAGGTAAGGTGCTGCTCAATGGTAAACCGGTGCCTGGCGCAGAAGTTGAAGTAGAGTTCTACAATCAGGACAACAAGCTGGATACCCTCAGTGATTACCACGTCACGCAAGTGGTTAAAGCAGATGAGAACGGCATCTTTACCTTCGCCTGCCCCTTAGCTGGTTGGTGGGGCTTTGCAGCCCTGAATGAGGCCGACTACAAACTCAAAGGGCCAGATGGCAAAGAAGATAAAGGCGTAGAGCTGGGTGCGGTATTGTGGACCTATCTTGATGCCTATAAGAACAAGTAACTGACAGTCACGCAATACTGCACCGGCAAGTCACTTCTGCCCCTGCGTCTTGCTTTATGCCAACATCTGCGCACAGCCTTTACCAGGCTCGCTCTGACGTTTCTCCTCAAGTCAGCCGTCAGGCTCTCCTGGACAAAGGTTGTGCGCAGACCTTTACTGACAACAAGCGTAATCTGTCCCGCGTGATTAAGCAATAGGAGACATATCATTACATTCGAGCAATTCAGCGTCGGCAACTCGTTCCTGCATCGTGCCGCCCCCCATTCTAAACTGCTCGGTGCAGGAATATTGACCCTGAGTCTTGCTTTATCCCAGCAACATCTGCGTACAGCCTTTGCCGGGCTTGCTCTTGCGGTACTCCTCACCTCAATAACCAAGTTGTCCTGGACCGAGGTTGTACGCAGACTTTTCCTCGTCAATAGCTTTAATCTCTTCCTCTGGATCATTTTGCCGCTGACTTACGGTAAAGGTTTGATGATCCGCCTGATCGGTTTACCTGTTAGCCTGGATGGCCTATTCCTTGCTGCCTTGATCACCTTAAAGGCCAACGCTGCGGTACTGTTTTTCATCAGCCTGCTTGCCACATCCACAGTCGCCCAACTGGGGCATGGCCTGCAACGCCTGCATGTATCCCAGCGGCTCTGCCTCCTCCTTCTTTTTGCCTACCGGTACCTGTTTCTTATCCACGAAGAATTGCTACGCCTGCACCGCGCCGCAGAGTTACGCTGCTTTCAGCCACGCACGAATCTGCATACCTATAAAACCTACGGTTACTTGCTCGGCATGGTAATCGTTCGCAGCTGGAATCGAGCAGCACGGATTCAGCAGGCTATGCTTTTACGCGGCTTTACCGGCACGTTTCACAGTCTCGAGATCATGCCTAAGCTGCGCCACCAGGATATCTTACTCATGATCAGTCTTTTATTGGCCGCAGCTGGGCTGGTAGCCTTGGACTTGATCGAGTATATTTGAGTATCCTGCGGTTCCACGTTCTCTTTCCCTTCCTCTTTTCCATCCTTATGGTGAGGCTACCTTGCTTCCGCTTATCCAGCTGCAACAGATATCTTTTGCCTATCCTGGCAGTAACCAATTGCTGCTCAACCAAATAGATATAACCTACTCGTATCGGCAACGGATTGGCCTAGTCGGCGCAAATGGCAGTGGCAAGACGACCTTACTGCATCTCATCATGGGCTTAGTCCGTCCCACAGCTGGCCAATTGCTGTTCAAAGGCAACGAGATGCGCAGTAAGGAGGATTTCCGCAAACTACGCCGGAGTATTGGCCTAGTCTTTCAAGATGCAGACGATCAACTCTTTTCGCCGACCGTGCTTGAGGATGTTGCCTTTGGCCCGTTAAATATTGGCTTGAGTCAGCAAGAAGCATTGCGCGTCTCCCGCGAGACCTTAAAGTATCTCGGCTTATTACATTTAGAGAACCGCGTAACCCATCAGCTTTCAGGTGGGGAAAAGAAATTGGTCTCACTCGCCACCATCTTATCTATGCAGCCGGAAGTGATGTTACTCGATGAGCCGAGTAATAACTTGGATACAGCAACCCGTGCAAGATTGATAAGCATCTTGAATCGCCTCAATATGGGCTATATCATCATCTCCCATGACTGGGATTTCTTGTCGGAAACCTGTGCAGAAGTCTATACTTTGCATGAGGGCAAGATTATCCAGAGTAGCACTGAATGCTTACACAGTCACCATCATGCCCACAGATTAGGTAATTGCCCTCATGCGCATGAGCATGAAGAGTAACGGCTTAATCCGCAACAAGAGCATTATAAAGTAATTCCATTACCCTACGCCAAGAAGGGCAGGCACAGAGGCCTGCCCCTACCAAGGCCATCCATCAGTATATACTGTTGCTATCCAACAGTACATACTGTTGCCACCCAACTAACAGTACTGTTGCCACCCAACAGTATATACTGTTGCCACCCAACTAACAGTACAGATGCCACCCATCTAACAGTATAGATGCCAACCCTCAGTATGTACTGAGACCAACCCTCAGTACCTATTGAGACCAACCCTCAATCACTATTGTAGATAGCCTCTAATCAGTATTGTAGCCAAGCCCCAATACCTAGAGCTGGAACATCATAAAGACGGGTACGCAAAGAAAGCAGGCTGGTTGGAAGGCCGGGGATGATCTGTGGTCGATCATCCCGGTTGTTGGTACTGAAGATGGGCTTATGCTGGTTCTGTTAGGGCTGCGAAAAGATATTCGCGATTGAGGCGGGCAATATGCTGAAGGGAGAGTCCTTTAGGGCACACTTGCTCGCAGAGTCGGTTATTGCCGCAGCTGCCAAAACCCTGGCGATCCATGGCAGCAATTAACGCTAAGGCGCGTGTTTGACGTTCAGGCTGACCCTGGGGCAGTGCCAGTAAGTGGTTTATTTTCGCTGAGACAAAGAGCATCGCTGAAGCATTTGGGCAGGCAGCCACACATGCACCACAGCCGATACATGCAGCGGTATCCATGGCTTGTTCCGCTTTATGTCGGGCCACAGGCAGATTATTGGCTTCGGGCGCAGAGCCGGTATTGATGGAGACGAAGCCACCAGCTTGGATGATTCGATCCAGTGCTGAACGATCAATCATTAAGTCTTTCAGGATCGGGAAAGCAGTTGCACAAAAAGGCTCGACCCAGAGGTGTTGGTTATCCTGGAAATCCCGGACATGTACCTGGCACAAGGTACTGCCGCTACCGCCTTGCTGCGCTCCATGTGGCCGACCATTCACCACAGCTCCGCATGAGCCGCAGATTCCTTCGCGGCAATCGCTGTCGAACGCTATGGGTTCCAGACCTGCTAAGGTGAGCTGCTCGTTGAGATGATCTAATAACTCGACGAACGACATCGCTGGGTTGAGATGGGACAAACAGTGGGTTTCAAAGGCTCCGCTTGCTTGTGGCCCAGCTTGCCGCCAAATGTGCAGGGTGAGGGAGAGGGTAGTTGCTGTCATGTTCTGCCTAGTTATGACAGCAGCAAAATACTCTGCAATTTTCTCGTCCAATCATTTATCCCTTTCTCGCAGAATTCCCAATCAGCTAAGTCAGATTCCCAAAGTTTACTGATGCTGTTCTCAATCTGATTGATATATTCCTCATCCTCGGCTATGCGCTGGGAAAATGTTTTATAATCGCAGCCGTATTTCAGTCGGAACAGCTTTTCTTGCTTCTTCAGGCCAGCAATCTTAGCGGCAATTTCATCAATCAAGTAGCGTTGCAGCGCGGCATCAACTGCTGACTGGAGGTCATCGTTGAAAGAAGGCAGCAGTTCAGCGTAGCTGTTATTTATAATAATTGATTTTGAAATATTTGCTTCCATGTCTTAACTTTTCCCAGCTAACAGATTAAATTCTATGCGACTATTCGGCCAATCAATTTTCATCATCCGTTCTGGCTGGTCATGTATTGCTGGCTGACGATCTATGCGGGTTTTCTGTTTTGCTATGCTGAGATTGCCTATGCTGATGAAACGATAAACATACCCTTTGAGGAAATCTTGCTTGTCCCAAAAAGCCTTGCCTATTTCCTGACAATAAGAAAGCAGGCAGCGAGTCCCTCTTAACTGCTGAACAATTTCAGGTGGCTTGCCTTTTCTGTACTTCATTTCAATGCAAAGAATGACCTTCTTCTGCCCAGAGTCAGCTACTATGACAAAATCTGCGCGTTTACATTCACCTTTTTCGCCTTTGAAGATTGAGTCGGGAGCCTTGAATGAATCAGCTTTGATGACAATGACGTTATCTGGCATCCCTGCTATAGTGACAGAGCCGCTTGGACATTGAGGCTCATTCAATACAACATATTGCTTTCCATTCCTGTCCTCAAGTGCTACCTTTGCTTCATCTTTTATCATCTGCTCAAGAAGTTCAATGTCCGTCATGCTTCACTCTCTCCCCAGACGATTTCCTCTTGAATTCTATTGATAGAATCAATGGTTGCATCAAAACTGCGTGCTTGAATGCCAAGCTCAGGATCTATGTCGGCAGGCACTAATGTTTGACAATAGCTTCTGCGCTGCCCTCCATCTAATTTCACTAATGATTCTTCAGCGATATACACTTTGACCTGATCTGAAGATATAAGTTCATCCCGACAATATCCTTCTCGTTCAGCAATATTTTTCAGATGTTGTTTGTCATGATTGAGCATGATCAGCGTGTTCAGTTCCTTGACAATATAGTCACTGTGGGTTGTAATGAAAACTTTAATGCCAAGGTTGACTAATCTTGCGAACATCCTTGCCACTCGCCGCTGATTCTCCGGGTGCAGATTAAGTTCCGGCTCATCTACCATCAACAGGTCGCCAGGCTGCGCCATATGCTTCAAATAGAAGCCAATATCCAGCAAGGAACGCACCGCGCTGGAGCTTTCATCCATCGTCAGTTTCACTTTCTTGCCATTTGGGATGTAATACAGCTCATCATTCTTAGTAACTCGGTATTCACCGCCTATAATATCAGAGAAAGTTACCAGCACATCTGGATGTTGTTCAGCGATAAAACTGTTCTTTTTAGCTAACGTTTCAAGCTGCCGAGTAAAATCGACATTATCCTTCACCGGTAGCGCATAATCCTGATATGTCTTAAACAACAGATCAACCGGGTTGACCGATTGATCTGTTTTCGCCATCTCTTCGAGAAGACGATTGCGGGCAAAATTTAATTCCTTGCGAAAGATGGCTGCGCCTGTCCTCTCGGCACTGGCAATGAACGGATTTGGAAACACCTGCCCAAAAATAATTTCTTTCAGAGCATCGCCAATAACTTTTTTGATCACATCTTGCGGCAGTCTAACCCTGCCTTTCTCTACAAGCAAAGTGACAACCACATCGGAGCTGGTCTCTTCCTTTGTAATAAAGAACAGTTCCTTGCTTGCCGCCTTCATGCGCCGCTCATATTTTCCAAAAGGTTTTATATGCTCTGCGGCAACGGTCACAGCAAACGAGCTGTCTTTAAACTTATCCTTCTGGGCAGCAAAAACAGTCGGTAAGAAATTTGAGTACCTTGCACATCCGTCAAATAATATCCGCTCAAAATTTTCAATATAACTATTAATATCTATATGAGTCACACCTTCAGCCATCAGTTCGCTTACATTCTTTGATGCAACATCAACAGATAATCCTTCACGCCAAGTAGATAGAAAACCATAGAGCGCATAGGTGGCATACGTCTTACCTGTATTATTGCCGCCACATAGAATAGTCATCTCACCAAGCGTGAACTCAGCCTGTTTCAATGCGCCAAGATTTTTAATTGTTATTTTCATCTTGCTTTGCTCACTGATTGTATGACATCCTTTCCTTACATCCAAATAGAAGAAAAGGCGGGACACAGCCCGCCCTTTCCCATCCTTCGCTACTGCCTCCCCTTACTTCGGCGCAATCCCCAGCTCCTTCTCCTTCTCATGCACTGCCATCCGGGTCTTGATGGCTGTGTCCGGGATCAGGGACATGGAATCAATGCCCAGCTCGACAAGGAAAGTGGCGAAGTCCGGGAAATCAGACGGCCCTTGGCCGCAGATGCCGATCTTGCGCCCGCGCCGCTTGGCAGTCTTGATCACCATGCGAATCATTTCCTTCACCGCCTCATGCCGCTCGTCAGCAATGCCGGTGAGAATGCCGGAGTCGCGGTCAAGACCATAAGTGAGCTGTGTCAGGTCATTGGAGCCGATGGAGAAGCCGTCGAAGATGTCAGCAAAGGCATCAGCGCAGATGACGTTGCTCGGAATCTCGCACATAACATACAGCTCAAGGCCGTTCTCGCCCTGCACCAAGCCGCATTCACGCATCACCTGAATGACCTTCTTGCCTTCCTCTGGGGTGCGGCAGAACGGCACCATCAGCTTGATGTTGGTCAGGCCCATGTCATTGCGCGCCTTGAGCAGACCCTTGCACTCCAGCTCGAACGCAGGCCGGTACTTCGGATCGTAGTAGCGGGACGCGCCGCGCCAGCCGATCATCGGGTTTTCTTCTTCCGGCTCGTAAAAATGGCCGCCGACCAAGTTGGCGTACTCGTTGCTCTTGAAGTCGGAGAGGCGGACGATGACATCTTTCGGATAGAAACCAGCGGCAATGCGGCCCACGCCCTCAGCCACCTTGTCAATGAAGAACTGCTTCTTGTCTGCATACGCGCCGGTCTTCGCGTCAATCTGGCGGACAACCTCCTGCTTCTCCGGGTCGCTGGACTTCTTCAGCTCCTCGTAGTTGTAGAGGGCGAGCGGGTGCAGGCCGATGTGCGAGTTGATGACAAACTCCTCACGGGCCAAGCCAACGCCGTCGTTGGGAATCTGGCACTCGGTGAAGGCCTTCTCCGGGATGGCTAGGTTCATCATGATCTTGGTCTTGGTCTTTGGCAGGCTGCCGAGGTCAGTCTTCTGCACTTCAAACTTGAGCAGACCTTCATAGACATTGCCGGTCTCGCCTTCCGCGCAGGAGGCGGTGATGGCCTGGCCGGTCTTAATCCGCTCAGAGCCGTCGCCGGTGCCAATGACGCAGGGTATGCCCAGCTCGCGGGAGATAATCGCCGCGTGGCAGGTGCGTCCGCCCCGGTTGGTGATGATCGCCGAAGCAATCTTCATGATCGGCTCCCAGTCAGGATCGGTCATGTCCGTGACCAGCACCTCGCCTTTGCGGAAGGTGCCGATGTCTTTGGCATCCGCAATGCAATGGGCAATGCCTTGGCCAATCTTGCTGCCGACAGCCAAGCCTTTGGCGATGACGTTGCCTTTCTCCAGCAGCTTGTAGGTCTCCATCATGCCCTTGTTGGCCTGCGAATGCACGGTCTCAGGCCGGGCTTGGACGATGAAGAGCTTGCCGGTGCCGACATTCACGCCGTCGCCGTCCTTGGCCCATTCAATGTCCATGCCCTTCTTGTAATGATCCTCGATGATGCAGGCCCAGCTGCCGAGCTTGAGTATCTCGTCATCGTTGAGCACGTAGGCGTTGCGCTCCGCAGGCGTGGTGTCAATGTTCCGCACCGGCTCTGGCGTAGAAGGGTCGTTGTCGTAGATCATCTTGATCGCTTTCGACCCGACCTTCTTGCCAACTATAGGCCTCTTGCCCTGCTTCAGGGTTGGCTTGAAGACATAGTACTCGTCCGGGTTGACTGCGCCCTGCACGACGTTCTCGCCAAGACCCCACGCGCCGGTGATGAAGACCGCGTCCTTGAAGCCGGATTCGGTGTCGATGGAGAACATAACACCAGAGCAAGCAGAGTCAGAGCGCACCATCTTTTGAATGGTGATCGAGAGATACACGTCAAACTGACCAAAGCCCTGATGCTGGCGGTAGGAAATCGCCCGGTTGGTGAAGAGCGAGGCGAAGCACTTACGGCAGTTCTGGATGATGTTGTCGTAGCCGTGGATGTTCAGGTAGGTCTCCTGCTGGCCAGCGAACGAGGCATCAGGCAAATCTTCGGCAGTGGCAGAAGAACGCACGGCCACATCGACGTTCGGACCGTACTCGGCCTCCATCTTCTTGTAGGCAGCGATGATCTCGTCGCGCAGCAGGGGCGGGAACGGGGCGTTGCGGATGATGTCGCGGCACTTGGCTCCGCGCTCGGCGAGGTTGGCCATGTCTTCGGTGTTTAGGTCGGAGAGCACCTGGCGGATTTCCGCCTCAATGCCCGCCTCTTTCAGCAGGTAGCGATAGGCGTAAGCAGTGATAGCGAAACCATGCGGGACAGCAACGCCCTTGCCAGTAAGATGCTGATACATCTCGCCCAGTGAAGCGTTCTTGCCGCCAACCAGCGGCACATCCTCAATGCCGATTTCATCAAACCAAAGGATCAATTTTTCGTCATGTGCCTGTCCCATATTCTCAGTCTCCCTGAACCCGCGATTTGCAAGTAGAATTCATTCGTCCGGCCAGATGCCGCACGGTTTTTACTCCTCAGAGAGACTATGCTAGAAAATTGCCCGCCTGTCAACCTTAACCCGTGCAGGGTGCGCTGTTTTGGGGTAATCTTGCCGCTGCTGGCCGCGCAGGCTGCGCCAGACTACAGTGTCTTTCGGCTCCACGTGCTCTTTGCGCGCTGAACATGCTGCGGCAGCCGGTATGAGCAGGCTGACTCCGAGCGTGTCAGCAGGCTGATACGCAGGGTATGAGCATGCTGACTCGACGGGTATCAGCATGCTGACACGGAGCGTATGAGCAGGCTCATACGGATGAGCAGAGCAGGAGCCGAAGAAACGGACAGGGAGTGTTAGGGAAGGTTCGCTGCGCAAGGCAGCTTAATCATACAAGAACACGGACAAATATCATGTGGGAATATACAGACAAGGTGCAGGAGCATTTCATCAACCCGAAAAACGTGGGCGAACTGGACAAGCCGAGCGGCACCGGCGAGGTCGGCTCGCTGGCCTGCGGCGACGCGCTCAAGCTGACCATTCAGGTGGATGACAAGGGAATCATCACGGATGCGAAATTCAAGACCTTCGGCTGCGCCTCGGCCATCGCTTCTTCTTCTGTGCTGACTGAGATCATCAAAGGGATGCACATAGACGAGGCGGCCAAGCTGACCAACCAGCAGATTGCTGACGCGCTCGGCGGCCTGCCGAAAGAGAAGATGCACTGCTCGGTCATGGGGCGTGAAGCCTTGGAGGCAGCGATTGCCGATTATCGCGGCGTGATCCTGCCAATGGCGCAGGGCAACGTGGTCTGCGAATGCTTTGGCGTGACGGATTTGGAGATCATCCGCGCCATTCGGGAATCAAACCTGCGCTCAGTCGAGGACATCACCAACTTCACCAAGGCAGGCGGCGGCTGCGGTCGCTGCGAGGACAAGCTGCGGGAAATCCTCCAGCAGACCGTGCAGGCGATGGCGGCGGAAAAGGCTTCTCAGCCTAAAGCGCAGCGGCTGACCACCTTGCAGAAGATCAAGAAGATTGAAGACGTGATCGAGAGGGAAATCCTGCCGACCCTGAAGAAGGACGGCGGCGGCATTGAGCTGATTGACGTGGACGGCGACATCGTCACCGTCTCCCTGCGCGGGGCCTGCTCGCGCTGCCAGTCCTCGCTCACCACTCTCAAGGACTATGTGGAGAAGAAGCTGCGCGAGCAGGTCTCAGAAACCTTGATTGTCGAGGAGGCGCGATAATGGACAAAGTGATTTACATGGACAACAACGCCACCACCCGGATTGCGCCGGAAGTGCTGGAGGCGATGCTGCCCTTTCTCACCGAGTATTACGGCAATCCCTCCTCGATGCACACCTTTGGCGGCCAAGTCGGGCGGGCGGTGGAGAATGCCCGCGCACAAGTTGCCGAGCTGCTCGGCGCGGAGCCAAGCGAGATCGTCTTCACGAGCTGCGGCACGGAAAGCGACTCCACCGCCATACTCTCTGCCTTGCAGACCTTTCCCGAAAAGCGGCACGTGATCAAAACCAAGGTCGAGCATCCGGCAGTGAAGAATCTTTGCGAGAACTTGGACAAGTTCACCGGCCAGCCGCATCGTGTCACCCGGCTGGGAGTGCGGGCGGACGGCACTCTTGACCTTGATGATTATCGCGATGCTCTGGCTGATGACACTGCTGTGGTCTCAGCCATGTGGGCGAACAACGAAACCGGCGTGCTCTTCCCAGTGGAGAAGATGGCGGAGCTGGCCAAGGAACGCGGCATACTTTTCCACACCGACGCGGTGCAGGCAGTTGGCAAGGTGCCGATCAACATGAAGAGCAATCAGATTGATTTTCTCTCGCTCTCTGGTCACAAACTGCACGCGCCGAAAGGTATTGGCGTGCTTTATGTGCGCAAGAGAACGCCCTTTGTGCCCTTCCTCCACGGCGGGCATCAGGAGAAAGGACGGCGGGGCGGTACTGAGAACGTGGCTGCGATAGTCGGCCTCGGCAAAGCCTGCGAGTTAGCTGGCAAAATGATGGCTGAGGAGAACAGCCGTGTCCGCGCCCTGCGCGACAAGCTGGAGCAGGGACTGCTGACCTCCATTCCAAAATCCATGCGCAACGGCCACGCCGAGCTGCGCCTGCCCAACACCAGCAATGTCAGCTTTGAGTACGTGGAAGGAGAGGCCATTCTCCTGCACATGAACCGGCACAACATTTGCGCTTCGTCCGGTTCGGCCTGCACCTCTGGCTCGCTGGAGCCGTCGCATGTGCTCCGGGCTATGGGCGTGCCTTTCACTGCCGCGCATGGCTCAATCCGTTTCAGCCTCTCTATATATAATACTGAAGAGGAAGTGGACTTCGTGCTGGCAAAGATGCCGGAGATCATTGCCGGGCTGAGGGCGATGTCGCCGTTCTGGCAAGGGTGATGATGTAGATACCGTCTTGCCTGTCAAGAGGAAAGACCTCCTGCCAGGCAAGACGGCGGATAATTTGGCTGGTAAGGAAGGCGTGTTTTCAGCACGCCGAAGCAGAGATGAACGAGCTTGCGCATGGCGGCGCAGAGAGCGG
>NZ_JBLWEO010000071.1:0-38058 GCF_048287395.1 Candidatus Electronema sp. PJ
GGCTGGATTGTCGAGCTGGTCAACGGCGCGGTGCATCCCATTTACAACAACCTGATGCGTTAATCCCATGAAACTCCTCTTGCCGGATATCCTCCTTGTCCTGCTGGCCGCCCTGATCATGGGCTATGATCTGTACCGGGGTAAAGTCAACCTGACCTCGACCGTGCCGTTTCATCTTGCTTGGCTGGGACTCTGCGCCATCTTCGTTGTCCTGCTGCGCCTGCCGTATGACCAGACAGCGCTGTATCCGGGCGGCTATCTTGTCACTGGCACCTCGCTGCTCTTCAAGCAGGTCTTTGTGCTCTCCGCGCTCTTCACGGTGCTGCTCTCCGGGTCGTATTTCACGCCAGGCGGCAACAAGCGGGGCACGCTCCGCCACCGCAGCGAGTTTCTGACCATCATCCTGCTCTGCACCTTCGGCATGTTCACTGTGGCTTCCGCTACTGACCTGCTGACCCTGTTCATCGGCATCGAGCTGTCCGCGATTCCACTCTACATCCTCAGCGGCTTTTACAAGGAAGACGCGCTGTCGCTGGAAGCCTCGACCAAATATATGATGATGGGGGCGATTTCAACTGCCCTGATGCTCTTCGGCCTGTCGTTCCTCTACGGCGCGGCTGGCTCCGTGACCTTCGAGGCTTTGGCGAAAGCCTGCGCCGCCAATCCGAACGAGCCGCTGCTCCGCTTGGGCGTACTCTTTGTCTTGGCCGCCATTGGCTTCAAGTTGACCGTCTTCCCTTTCCACATGTGGGCACCGGATGTCTATGACGGCGCGCCCACCCCGGTCACAGCCTTTATCTCTGTCTCTTCCAAGGCGGTGGCGGTCGCCTTTCTCCTTGCTTTGTTGTACGGCCCGCTGGCTGCCCTGCATAGTCAGCTTCAGCCGGTCATTCTAATTCTCGCTGCCGCCACCATGACCGTGGGCAATCTCGGCGCACTAAAGCAGGAGAGGCTGCGCCGTTTCATGGCCTACTCTTCCATCGCTCAGGCCGGATATATCATCATGGCCTTCAGCGGCGCAGCAGATTTGGCCCGCTCTTCGATCATCTTTTACCTCTTTGTCTATGCTGCGGCCAACTATGCCATCTTCTTCATCCTTGCTGCCATCGGGCGCGACGGCGACGAACAGCGCAGCGGTCTGCAAGGCCTGGGTAAAAACAATCCAGTGCTGGCTGCGGTGCTGATGCTGACCGCCTTCTCTTTGGCTGGCATCCCCCCCTTGGCCGGTTTCATGGGCAAATTCTTCCTTTTTGCCGCTGCGGCCAAGCAAGGTTATTATGCGATGGTAGTTTTCGCCGCCCTCAACTCCACTGTCTCCCTTTACTACTACCTGCTGCTGGTCAAAGAAGCCTACATCATTGAGCCAGAGACCGAGCGAAAACCGCTAGAACTGGACGGTGTGCAGTTCATCTGCCTTGTCCTGCTGACAGCGGCGATGTTGCTAGCAGGCATCCTGCCGTCAATCAGCGGCAATATCCTGGCAGTGGCTGGGTGAGATTCCTGGATGAAACGGATGGCGCGAGAAGCCGCCACCGTCGAGGTGATGATCCACCACTACTGCCGGACAGAACACGGCAGCCAGGACGGCGGGTTATGCGGGGACTGTGAAAAGCTGCTCGGCTATGCCCGCAAGCGGCTGGCGCACTGTCCCTTTCAGGAAGGCAAGACCACCTGCGGCAAATGCCAGGTTCACTGCTATAAACCAGAGATGCGGGAAAAAATCAGGCAGGTCATGCGGACTATCGGCCCCCGCCTGCTTCTCACCAACCCGATCATGGCTCTTCAACATGCCCTTGATGGCCTGCGAAAACACCCTGTAAAGCCTCTAGCCTGATCTGGAGCCAATTCTACCGAATTGGCACTGCAATCACATCTTGTACATGCTCTTGTCGCCAATGTCGAAATACAGAGGCATCTTCCATTTGGCCCAAGCAAGCCAGACGTAAAGCAGAGCTGCTGCGGCAAGAAAAATCCCTTCCCCTGCCGCAAGGCCAGTAAAGCGCAACAACACCGCCATGCCCAGCAGCAAAGGCATCAGCGGCAGGCCAGGTATCCTGAAACAGAAATACTCTTTCACGGCAAACATCCCGGCCCCGGCGTAAAAAAAGGCCAAGCTGAGTACGGAGAGCTGCCTGGCGATTTCCGGCGACTGCACAGGCATGGCAAAGGCTAGGACAATAAAGCCAAGCCAGCTCATCAGCGGAAAAAACCAGCGGAACCTCGGATCATACAGGTGAATATTGGCACTGGCCAACCCGGCACTCATTGCTGCCAGCGGCAAATACCATCTACCGAGCAGAGAAAGCCCGGTGAGCAACTCTATGGCTTCCAAGGTCGTGCTGAGAGCAAAGAGAGACAGGCTAAGGCGGTAGAGAATCACCGTCAGGCGGTCTAACCGTTCCATTTCAGGGATGTGTTCAGGGTTTGCCATGATAGTTCAGGGAGCAAAGGGAAGAAGAAAGCAGATTGGGAACATTGCGTAACCCTAACAAAAAAGCCTGCCTGAAGTCAACACGTTTCCCTGCTAGGCTCTTTACTTCAGTTGCTGGAAAAAATCATTGCCCTTGTTATCCACCAGGATAAAGGCCGGGAAATTCTCCACCTCAATCCGCCACACCGCCTCCATACCCAACTCCGCATAGTCGATACACTCCACCTGCTTGATGCTTTCCTGGGCCAACAAAGCTGCTGGGCCGCCAATAGAGCCAAGATAGAAGCCGCCATGCTCTTTACACGCCTGCGTTACCTGGGGCGAGCGGTTGCCTTTGGCGATCATCACCAGAGAGCCGCCGTTTTTCTGGAGCAAATCAACGTAGGCATCCATGCGCCCGGCAGTCGTCGGGCCAAAAGAGCCTGAAGCCAGGCCAGGCGGGGTTTTGGCTGGGCCAGCATAATAGACTGGGTGCTGCTTGAGGTAATCAGGTAGCGGCAAGCCCTGATCAAGCAGCTCCTGCCACTTGGCATGGGCCATATCACGGCCAACAATCAGCGAGCCATTGAGTAAAACCCGCGCGGCCACGGTTAGCCGGTCAAGCTGGCTGAGAATTGCCTGCATGGGCTGGTTGAGATCAATCTGTACTGCGCCTGTATCCTGGCGATTTCGCAGCGCAGCTGGGATCAATCTGCCTGGCGCGTGGTCGAGTTGCTCGAGCCAGAGGCCTTGCCGATCTATTTTCGCCTTCAGATTGCGGTCAGCCGAGCAGGAAACGCCCAGGCCTATCGGGCAAGAGGCTCCATGTCGGGGCAAACGAATCACCCGCACATCGTGGGCGAAATATTTGCCGCCAAACTGCGCGCCAATGCCGAGCTGCTGGCTTGCTTGTAACAGCTCTTGCTCCAGATCAAGGTCGCGGAAGGCTTGGCCCTGGGCATTGCCGACTGTTGGCAGGTTATCGAGATATTTGGCACTGGCCAGCTTGACTGTCTTCAGGTTGGCCTCGGCACTGGTGCCGCCAATGACAAAAGCCAGGTGGTAAGGCGGGCAGGCAGCTGTGCCCAGGCTTTTCATTTTTTCGACCAAGAACTTTTTCAGTACGCTGGGATGCAGCACGGCCTTGGTTTCTTGAAAAAGAAAGGTCTTGTTCGCGCTGCCACCCCCTTTGGCCAGGAAAAGAAAGCGGTATTCATCGCCCGGCACGGCGTAAATGTCGATTTGCGCCGGCAGATTATTGTTGGTATTGACCTCCTCAAACATGCTCAGGGCCGCGTTCTGCGAATAACGCAGGTTTTCCTCAATGTACGCAGCGGCAATCCCGGCAGCAAGCTGGGCCGCATCGTCGCAGCCTGTCCAAATCTGCTGACCTTTCTTGGCAAAAACGATGGCAGTGCCTGTATCTTGGCACAGCGGCAGCTGGCCCTGCGCGCTAATCTCGGCGTTACGGAGCATGGCTAAGGCCACAGCCTGGTCATTCTCCGAGGCTTCGGGATCAGCGAGGATCGCGGCCACTTGCTGGTTGTGGCTAGGCCTGAGAAAGAAGGAAAGCTCGCGGAAAGCCACGCGGGCCAGCTCGCGCAGTCCCTCGGGTGCGATTTTAAGCAGCTCGGTTTCGGCAAAATGCTCCGGGCAAACGTAGCGGGCTGAATTGGCAAGCAGGCGATATTCTGTTTGCTCTTCGCCCAGGGGGAATGGCGGGAAATAGGTGAACTTGGACATCATGCTGGGTGCGTGCGATTTTTTTGAGAGGTACTTATCAACGAAGTTCTCCTTGCTCCAAACAAAAACTTGTTGAAACAAGAAGGTTCTTGCCGAGCAAGCAAAGGTGTTGGCCAAGCAGTAAAGGAGTTTGGCCGAGCAACAAAAGGTTGCTGCTGAATAACAAAGAGTTCTTGCTCGGCCAGAGAAGGTTGTTGCTTACCGACAAACCTCTGTAGCTCGGTTGCAAAGGAGTTTGGCTCGGCTCGGCAACAAAGAGTTGTTGCCGAGCCACAACCTTCTTCTGCCAAACAACAGCCTTCTCTGGCCGAGCAACAAAAGGTTCTTGTTAAGCCGCAACCTTTTGTTGCTCGGCTACAAAGAGTTGTCAGGAGCTTTTACACGTGTAAAAGCTGCTCGCGCATGTGCAAAAACTGCCTCTACTGCTTCGGCGCGTCTGTTTTTTGCTCCTCTTTCTTGGCCGCCTCCTCTGAAGGCGACTGCGACTGCAATGGCGGCGAGGGAGCTTCCTCTTGCGCGGACTTTTCTTTGTTCTTCCTCCTCTTGATAAGATAATATTCAAGCAAATGATGGAGAAAACCTCCCCTTCTCTTCGGCAGCCGCACCGGTATCTTGAATTTTACCTTGCTCAAATTGGGAGCTGGGGGAGCTGGCGGGATAATTACAACTAATTTGTTGTCTTCAGGTTTGACTGCTATCTCAAATTCTATATCTGCCTCGCCGGTTTTCCCCTCTTTGTTGGGAATAATCTCGCCGTAGAGAATCTGCTTCTGGGCATCCTTGGTTCCTTCAAAGATATCTCGCAAGGCTATCTCGACAAACTCCTTGAGTTCCATCTGCTTGTCCTGTTCCATGAGCTTTCCTTGGAGACATCGTAGGCGCAGGCCCCTGTATCTGCCCTCTCAGGCAAGAAGAGACTGCTGTATTTCCAGGGCAACCACAGGGGGTTGCCCCTACAGCAATGTTGGCAGCATTTTCCCCTGCTTCAAGTAGAGATCTACCTCTCCAGCGACCAAATTAAATCTGCGCCAGTGGTTTTGGAGGTGGTTTCGCTTTCCACAGAAAAACCATACTTGAGATCATAACGGGCTTTAAAAGAACCGCCCTCGCCAGTCAAGTCTTTGCCATAGCTGATGTAAAGGTCTTTGTAGATTTCCTTGCTCATCACTAAGGAAACATCAGAGGCCTCTTTGCCGCCACCGATGCTCAAATCAACAAAATCCTCCATATCCACAACACCAAGGGGATTGACTGACTTCAGCAAGGCACCACCGCCCATCTTACTGAGGGCAGCAGCAGCTGGCGAGAGCGCAGTATCGCCTTTGCTGCTCGACACCCCGTTTTGGCCAGAGAGGAGCCAGGAAAGAATTTCCGAGTCCTCCATTGGCGTGTCAGAAAACAGCTTGATATTCATGTCGTCCACGCTGCCAGTGAGATGAATACCTGCTTCAACTCTGTTGACCTTTTTCGAGGCTCGAATGTCCAGACCTGGGTTATCAATCGGACCGCCTTGATAGAAAATCCGCCCCTCGTTCAATTGGAGGGCAACCCCCTCAAAAGCGACCGAAGTCTCGCGCAAACTGAGAGCACCGAGGGCAGTGACGATCTGATCCGGCTTGGCATTGATCTTCAGGCCGCCATCAAGAAAGCCTTTGATGCCAAAAGCATCGACCGCAACCTCTTGGCCGAGTTCTACTGCGATGGCAGCGGAAAAGGGCAGGCTGTTTTCCAGCGGTTTTTCCTCACCGTCGATTACCACCACATCCTTAGAGGACGCTGCCGCGCCGCTAAAGCCTAACGGCGCGATGCGCGCCTTGGGCACGAGCAATGTACCGGTAAGCACCGTGCCTTTGCCGTTGTAGGCCAGCCGGAGATCTGGACTAAGGACTATTTGATATTCTGGCAGGGCAACAGCTTGAAAGTTTTCGCCCTTGATGGTGAAATCAGCAGCCAGCGGCTGCCCTGGCTGCCGGTTGATCTCACCGCTGACTCGGATACGGCCCTGACCAGAGTCTGCTATTACGTCGAGCTGATTGTTGCTGCCGTCGCCCGCCACTGCCAGCTGAAGTTTATGAAGGTTGATCCCGGCTGCTGGCAGGTGAATCTTGCCCTCTGCTTGTACGCCTTTTTTCAAGGCGAGATGGCCATCCAGTTGCGGTCGGGCAGCAGTGCCGCGTAGGTCAATTACACCGCCAAAGCCGCCCTGGGTCTGCACTGTATAGCCCGTGAGCTGGGTGAGTGGGGCGATGTCCATGATGTTGACCGTCAGCAAACCGGCCAATTGCATCTGCTCCAGCTTGCTGAAGTCGCCACAATTATTCGCGGTAGCCTCCAGCACGGCTGTGCTGCCATCTTGAAATTTTGTTTGTCCGGTCAGCCGGAGTGTGTTGTCTTTGAGCTGGGCTGAAAGGTGGTTATTCTGCCAACGCCAGGTAGTTTTACCGTCGTCTTCATCGTAATTCTCGGCGGTCAGGGCCAGCTCAGGCAGAGCAAGGGTCAACTCGGCCTGTTGTGGTACCCTGCCCTGCCCTTGCGCTGCGGCTGAAACCGCCAGCACGCCCTGCATTTCCGGGAAGTTCTCTGGCACAGGAATCTGCCATTGTTTTAACAGGGCCAGCGAGAGGTGATCAAGCTGGCTCTGGGCTTGCCAGCCGCTTGCCTTCTGCCATTGGCCGTTCACTGCTGCCCGCGCTTTATCCTGCACCAGGGCAAAGCCAGACAAAGCGCAGCTTGCCGCAGATAAAGTCAGATCAGCCGCCTTTTCCGTCTTCCAGGTGCCAAACTGTTTGTTGATCAGCTCCAGTTCAACCAGCTGGCCTTGCCACTTTTGCTCCTGCCAGCCGCCTGCTGCCACCAACTGCACCGTGCCAGGACTGCCCGTAGCGGCAAAATCGAGTCGGTGCTGCTCTGCGCTGCCCTTGAGCCGCAGTTTGACCTCGCTGATGGCCTGTTGCTTGACCTGAATATCAGTCGCTTTGATCTCCGCATCCACTTGGCCAGAGGGCGACAAGTCTGCCTTGACCGCTGCCTTTAGTTCTTTGAGGCTGTATTCCTGCATCCTCAGCTGGGTGCCGTTGGCCGTGAGGCTCAGGCTGGGTTGCTGCGGGCTGCCACTGATCGCCCCTTCGAGCTGAAACTTGCCACCTGCTGCGGGAGCGAGGCTAGCCAGATCCTGCGAGCCAGCTTTGAAGGTTAAGGCCAGTTCTTTCTCTGGATCTCCCTTGCCGTTGAGCTGCACATAGGTTGAACCAGACTGAAGGCGCAGCGCATCCACCGTCAGAGCCTTGCCGTCCAGCTTGGCCTTGCCGCTGCCAATGAGCGGAAAGCCACGGAGCTTGCCAGTCAGCGTGTCAAGCTGGATTTCAGCGATGAGCTTGGCCGCAGATTTGTGGCCTTGGCTGTGCAGCTCGGCATTAATTGTGCCGGGCCAGTCTGGCACGATTAAGGCAGGATCAAGTTCCGCTGCCTTTACCTCTGCCTGCCAAGACAAACCATTGGTCCAGCCGAGCTGACCGTTGATATTCAAAGCTGACTTGCCATCTGCCAGCAGCCGGAAATCGTGAACGTGCAGGCCGCTGTTCTCTTTGCGGAGAGAAAGATCGGCACGCAAGTCAGCTTGCAGATCAGGCAGTTTGCGCTCTTGTAGCCGCAAGCCAGAGCCGTTCAGGTTGAGCTGGAGAGCGGCCTGCGCGAAATTGCCAACAACAGTTCCCTTCAGCTGGGCCGCACCGCTGGAGCCAGGCAGGAATTCACCCAGATGAGGAGCTTCTGCTTGCACGGCCAGATCAATCGTCTTGTCTGTTGCCACCTTACCATTAATCTGCACCTTGCTAGAGCCGGAATGCAAAGCCAGCCCATCTATCGTCAGACTTTTATCAACCAAGGCCAGCTTGCCACCAAGCTTGAAAGGGAGGCCGCGCAGTTCCCCTTGAATCTCCTCTAAGCTGAGGTACAGCTCTTGCTTGCCTTTGGCCAGCTTGCCATTGCTGCGAATCTGCCCGTTGATCTTGCCTGGCCCGGCAGCAACCAGAGCAGGATCAAGTTCCTTCCCTTTCAGCTCTGCCTGCCAAGAAAAGCCACCCTTCCAGTGCATATCTCCCCGCAAAAGTAACTCGGCAGCCTCGTGGCGAACCGTGAGATAATCCACTTTTAGGCCGGTGTAATCCGCTGCTGTCACCTTAGCCTCGGCCTGCACTGTCGGGTAGCCCTGGTGATGGATTTCTGCGGCCAGCACACCGCCGTAGCTCTTCACTGTTCCAGCAGCCTGAACAATGCGCAGGTTGCCATTAACCGGTACATCCACCTTGATATCGCGGAGCGAGAAATGGCCAGTCTCGGCTGCGGCCTGCCAATGCAGGTCATTGAAGATGTTTGTGACTCGACCCTTGAGCGTCACCTTAGCCGGGGAGGTCATTGTTGCCGATACCGCCACTTTATCGAAATCACCCTGGGCTGCAACCGTGCCAACTAGCTCGTTGATGCCGTGATCAGGCACCCGCCAGTTTCCACCTACCTGCACTGGCCATGCCCCGTTAAATTGCACCTTGCCGCGCAGATCAGCACTGAATTGCGAGGTCTCCGCTTTTAGCCGGATGAGTTCTGCCTGATCATCGTGAGCCGCGCCCTGCAAAAGCAGCGTGTGAATCAGCAGCGCGTCTTTGCCGTCCTCTGCCACAATTTTGCTCTTGGCAACGCGCAGCTCGTCAAGTTGCAGACCTAACGGGAGGTGGATTTTTGGCAGAACGATCCACTTATGCGCTTTCTTGTCTTTTTTGTCAGAATCTAAGATACGGACAATCAGACCGTGCGCGGCAATCTGGCGGATATGCAATGCCCGGTCATAGAGCAGGGCTTTTGGGTTCCAGCGCATGCTGAAGTCGTCCAAACTGATAGCCACGGCGTTTTTGATCTGAATCCGTATGTTACGCAAACGCCAGTGGTCAAGCAAACGGCCTTCAGCCTGCTCGGCAGAGAAATACGGCCCGGCAAGCTGGTTAGCAGAGCGCAAGAGCACCTGCAAACCCATCTCGGTACTGAGCAAAAAGACCAGCCCAAGCAATGGCAAGAGCATGAACAGGGCTGACCATTTCAGTAGCCAGGGGCAGCAACTGCTTGAATTGCTGGTCGGCGTTTTTTCAACAGGCTCAGTCACAGATCAGCCCCTAGCGTCAGATGAATGCGCAGGGAAAAGCCCCCTTCGGAAATAGGATCAGCTACATCAAGACGAATCTGCCCAAAAGGCAAACTCATGCGTACACCTACGCCCACACCTTGTTGCAGGCGGGCATCAATGTTGTCATAAGCGTTACCCAGATCGTAAAAAGCAGCCACACTCCAGAGCTTCGACAGCTGCCGCTCAATCTCAAAGCTGGCCTCAGTCAAATACTGGCCGCCTACCACCCGGCCTGAAGCATCTTGAGGGCCAAGGGATTTATAGCCATAGCCGCGCACTGATTGATCGCCGCCAGCGTAGAAACGGAGCGAGGGTGGCAGTTCATTGATGGATTCCATCGCGGTAGCCCCGAAGCTCCCCCTACCAATGAGCCGCCATTTCTCCACCGGGCTGATGATGGCCTTGCCGCCGACCCGGAATTGAAAAAAGTTGGTGCTGGCGATAAAGGGAGCCTGTGCGCCCCGGACGCTACCGCTGACTCGGATGCCGTGATCGGTGTTGACTCGGTTTTCTGCCCAGATAATAGTGAGGAAGGCATTGGGCATCAGCAGCCAGGTGCTGTCGTCCATGTCACCCACCGTGTAGGTCTCGTGCAGATATTCCAGCCCAGCCCCGAACTGGTATTTGAGGGCATTGTGCTTGACTGTCGCGCCAAAGTTATACTGGCTGATCTCGGTGTCCTGCCAGCTTTCTTCCGAATAGAGGGTATCGAAACTGACCGTATCATAGCGCAGGTCGAGGATTGGCACCGGAATTTCATAGCTAGCTGCTGCCTTGCTGCCTTTTTCCGCGAGCTGAACATTGAGAGATGGGCGATGACCAAGTTGGTTGATCATGCGATTCTTCCAACCGATGCTGCCACGCACCCCAGAGTCAGTGCCATAGCCACCACCCAAACTGTAGCGGTTCTTCGGCGCAGGCGCAAGATGCAGCTCCACCGGCACCTCGCTGCTGCTTCCCTCTTCAGGCAATGGCACTTTCGGCTCCACGGTCACTTGGCTGAAATAGCCGGTGGCGTACAAATCGCTTTGCAGCTTGTTCAGGGCTTGCAGCGAATAAACATCGCCGAACTGGTAGGGAAGATACCGCTGGAGCAGTTCTGGTTTGAGGATATACTGGTTACTTGAGGTCGCACCGAAAACATACAGCGGCCCGGAGTCAAGACAGAGACTGATGGCGGCTTTATGTTCTTTGCTCCTGACTTCAACCCGGCTTTCCGTGAATCTAGCTCGGAGATAGCCGCTGGTCAGGGCCTTGTTGAGAATCTGCTTTTTGCCCTTTTCGTAAAGACCGTCGTCGAGTTGCTTGCCAGGCTTGAGGGGAAATGAGGCAGCCAGATTCCTCAGCTTTTGATGTTCTTTGCCTGGCCCTGTGACCTTAATGTTTACGCTCTCCACCAACACGGGCTGGCCTGGAGCAACCTCATACTCAGCCAGCCAGCCACTGCCTTTCTTTTCCAGGGAACCGTGGCCGTTGTTGTTCGTCACCTTAACGGCGTAATAGCCAAATGGAGCGAGAGCATGGGCAATTTCCTCGGGTGCTTGCTTGTGCAGCAGCCGGATTTGGCCCGTGCTGAGATTGGCTTCGTCTTTCTGCTGGGCTATTTTCAGACTTGCAACGATGTTTTTTAAGAGATCGCCCTCCACACCCCGCACAGTGACCGTCACTCGGGCCGCCAAGGAGACTGTGGGCAGGAAAGAGAGAAAAAATACGAGGAATAAAGCGAAGAAAAAAAAGAACCGTCTCAACACTGCGGCTAAGGAATAGAGCACATCAACATCTTGCTTGATAGCAAGCCAGATTCGTTCGTATTTTTCTCGGGGAGTTTGCGCCAAGGTTCACATGCCGCCAATAATTCCTAGTTACGATTCCTTTCTTACTCGCTGGCCAAGGAGTTTGGCTTGGCAAGAAAGGAGTTCTGCCAACTTTGAAAGGAGTTGTACTCGGCCACAAAGGAGTCTGGCCGAGTAGCAAAGGAGTTCTGTTTAGCCGAAAAGGAGTTTTGCCGACTTGCCAAGGAGTTGTACTCGGCCAAACTCCTTGGTGGCTAACTAGGAAAGGAGTTTAGCCAAGCCGAACTCCTCTTCTACCGACTAAAACTCCTTTCTTACCGAGCCAAACTCCTTGGCAACCGAGGAGCACTCTTCCTTGATTGAGCCAAAAACTGCGCCAAGCTCCTCTCCAAGCACCTTTTTTCAGAGCCTTTTCTCCAAACAGATATCTACAAAGGAACGCAAGTTCTCTTCCTGTTGCTCGGAGAGCTGGTCAAAGGCTGCGCCAACAAGGACATGATCAAGATACTCGTTGTCCATGACCCAAATCACCTGCATGGGCACATCAATGAAGGTGGAAATGTCTGGGAGGCCGCTGATACAGTGGAGCATGATCTTTCGCCCCCGGCGAATGCCATCCAGCGCGCTGCGTTCAATGGAAATTTGAATGCCACCCTCGCTCATGTTGAGGATGGAGGAGGCGATTGCCTCTCCACTCCCCTCTTGGTCCAACGACGAAATCAGCGCGGCGATTTTTTTGGGGTCTTTGAAGATGACCCGGTGAAACCGCCGCTTTTCAGGCTCGTATGCTGTCATTATTGCTCCTTACCCAGGCTGCATCTGGGAAGTTAAGGTTGAAGGAATTCTGTCGCGCTACTGCCTGCGCGGATCAAAAGCCTCCCGCAAGGCCTCGCCGATAAATATCAGCAAGATCAGAGTACCTACCAGCACGAGGAAAGCGGAGAGCGAGAGCCACCAGGCCTCGATGTTTGCCTTGCCTTGGGCCAACAGCTCGCCGAGACTGGGTGTGTCTGGCGGCACACCGAGACCAAGGAAATCGAGGCTGGTTAGAGACAAGATCGCCCCGGACATGCGGAAAGGCAGAAAGGTGATCACCGGGGTCATACTGTTCGGCAGCAAGTGACGGTGCATAATGGTCAGATTGCCTACGCCCAGGGCTTTAGCCGCTTTAACGTAATCTAAATTGCGGCTTTTGAGGAATTCGGCCCGCACGTAGTCAGCCAGGCCCATCCAGCCAAAGAGTGAGAGTAGAATGAGCAGCAGTAACACGCTGGACTTGAAGATTGAGGCAAAGATAATCAGCAGATACAATTCAGGCATTGCGCTCCAGATTTCAATGAAGCGCTGGAAGATCAGATCGGTGCGGCCACCAAAATACCCCTGCACTGCACCGGCGATGATGCCGGTTAAGGTGCCGATTAAAGTCAGGGCAAAGCCGAACAGCACAGAAAGGCGGAAGCCGTAGATCAACCGGGCCAGCACATCGCGGCCCCGGTCGTCAGTGCCTAAGCGATGCGACAGTGAAGGAGGTGCAGGAACAGCCTCACCCAAGTCTAGGTTGATAGAGTTGCTGCTGTAGGGGTTAAGGGGGAAAAAGACCTGGTTGCCCTCGCTGTTCAGCCGCGCCAAGATGTAGGGATCACGGTAGTCAGTTTCGGTCTCGAAATCACCGCCGAAAGTGGTCTCTGGGTAGGACTTGAAGAGCGGGCAATACCAGCCACCTTCATAGTGGATGAGAAAGGGCTTGTCGTTGCTAAAGACTTCGGCAAAGAGCGAGAGACAAAAAAGGAGACTGAAGAGCAGGAGACTGTAGAAACCACGCCGGTTTTTCTTGAAATTCTGCCAGCGACGGCGGGCCAACGACTGTCTTTTTCGGATTGTCATCGCCTATTCCAGCCGGGCAAAGCTGATTCTCGGATCCACCCAGACATAACTCAGGTCTGAGAGCAGTCGGGAGATCAGGCCGAGAAAGGTGAAAAAATAGAGAGTGCCTAAAACCACTGGGTAGTCGCGGTTGAGCACAGATTCATAGGCTAACAAGCCCATGCCGTCTAAGGAAAAGATGGTTTCAATCAGCAGACTGCCAGTGAAAAAGGCGGTGATAAAGGAGCCAGGAAAGCCGGTGATGATCGGAATGATTGCGTTGCGGAAGACATGCCGGTATAAAACCTGGCCTTCGGCTAGGCCTTTGGCGCGGGCGGTCAGCACGTACTGCTTGCGGATTTCTTCCAGAAAGGAATTTTTTGTCAGCAGAGTCATGACTGCCAGACTGCCGACTGTAGAGGCGGTAATCGGCAGCACCATGTGCCAGAGGTAGTCCAGCACCTTGGCGGTTGCGCTCATCTCGCTCCAGTTGTCCGAAACCAAGCCCCGCAGGGGAAAGATACTCCAGAAGCTGCCGCCGCCAAACAGTACGATCAATACCAAGCCCAACACAAAGCCGGGAATAGCGTAGCCAACGAGAATCACTGTGCTGGTGGCCACATCAAAACGGGAGCCATCATGGATGGCTTTGCGGATACCCAGCGGGATACAGACTGAATAAACGATCAGAAACGACCAGAGGCCTAACGACATCGAGACCGGCAGCTTAGAGACGACCAGTTCGGCCACGCCTTGTTGATGATAGTAGGACTGGCCAAAGTCAAAGAGCAGGTACGAGGTCATCATCGAAACAAAACGCTGCACCGGCGGTTTGTCAAAACCGTAAAGCTTGCGGAGCTGCTCGATGCGCTGCGGGTCAAGCCCTTGCTTGCCCTGATAGATGCCGCTGCCCCCGCTAACCGCTTCGCCGCCTGCACCGTGTCCTTCCAGTTTGGCGACCATCTTTTCCACTGGCCCGCCAGGCACAAACTGGGTGATGGCAAAAGTGATCAGCATGATCCCGAACAGGGTCGGAATCATCAGCAGGATGCGTTTGAGGATGTAGCGGCCCATAGCTTCTCTTCAGAATATTCTGATATCGCCGAGGCCGGTGCTGTCATCTGACACCTCCTCTGCTTCTGCCGCCTCGATTTCCTCCAGCTCGCCGTCAGCTTTCAGTTCCCTTTTACAGAAGAGCATTAGCCCTTCCGGCACCATCGTTGCCGTGGCTAATTCCCAACCTAGACGACCCTCTTCATTGAGAGCAGCCTCGGTTTCCTCTTCATCAATGTATTTTTCGCCCAAAATGCCGTCTTTTTGAAACTCAATCATGACGGTCTTATATTGCCATTGCACAGTCGCTACCTATTGACTCATCAGTTCATCGTTTTTAAAAATACCCTTAACAACCCGTCCGTCCGGGGTGGTGATGGTGCCTTCGCCATTCCGCTTTCCGGCCTTGAACATGCCTTTATACACGCTGCCGTCTGCCCCGACGAGCGTTCCTTCACCGTTGGGCAGGTCATGCGCAAAAGTGCCAGTGTACTTTTTCCCGTTTTTATACACCAGCGTACCCTGCCCGGCGAAATAGCCGCCTGAAAAAGAGCCGGTGTACTTGCTGCCGTCCGGGAAAATATACGAGCCTTTCCCTTCAAACACGCCCTTGGCAAAATCGCCCTCGTAGGAAGAGCCGTCCTGGTAGGTCAGCAGACCATGCCCTTCCCGCTCGCCCTGCCGAAAGACACCGGTGTATTGCCTGCCATCCGCAAAAACATAGGTCCCTTTGCCGTGAAACTTGCCCTCGACAAAATCGCCTTCATAGACTTCCCCGTCTGGCAGCTGGAGAGTGCCCCAGCCGTGCCTCCGGCCTTTTTTGAATTCACCCTGGTAATGTGAACCATCCGGCAGCTGGACGCTGGCTTTGCCGGTAAAGGGGACTTTTTGCTCGCCATAAAACAATTCGTCAACAAAAGCAGAGCCGTTTTCGCTAGCAACAGGCGGTACTGCCGCTGCCTGGACTTCTGACTTCTGCTCTTCGGGGAGAGCAAGCGGAGTAGCCATTGGGGCCAATGTTTCCGCCGCAGCAGGCACGCCCTCCACTGCCGCCAGGGGGGCAATTTTGATTTGGGGCGCAGCAGGCTGTTCTGGTTCTGACGGCAGAGCAAGCAGACTGCTCGGCAGGGCGGGTTTGCCTTCCTTAAATTCGCCTTCATAGAGCACCCGGCCCTCTGCGCTGATCAGCTTACCCTTGCCTTCGTAGCGATCATGGTGAAAAAAGCCTTCGTAGCGGTTGCCGTCTGGCAGGACAAAGGTCCCGTAGCCCTCGCGGGCCAAACCGACAAAGCCGCCCTTATATACGCTCCCATTTGTATAGCGGCGGGTAATGTCACCGATAGGCCGACCCTCTTCAAACTGCCCTTCGTAGAAGCTGCCATCCAACATAGTCATCCTGCCAGGGCCGTGGGGCAAGCCTTCACGGAAGCTGCCTGCATACTTGCGTCCGTCTGGCCAGACCAATACCCCTTTACCGTGAAAGCGACCCATGATAAAGTCGCCCTTATAGCGGCGACCATCGGCCTCAGTCAATACCCCTTGGCCATTGATGACTCCATTCTCAAATTCGCCCTGATAAACGCGCCCGTCTTGGCTTTTCAGTGTGCCCTGACCGTGATAACGGCCCCGGACAAAGCTGCCGCTGTAGCGCAGACCGTCAGCAGTGACCAGCGTGCCTTTTCCCCAGAGGAAACCGTTCTTGAACTCTCCCTCATAAATCCTGCCGTCTGCACTCTCCAGCTTGCCAGCCCCGTTGCGGCAGTCGCCAGACAAGCAGGCAGCCGAGCAAGGCAGGGTCGGCAGGAGAAAAATGGCGGTCAGGAAAGCGGCAATGAACATCGGGCGCAAATTGTGCGATGGTAAGAGAACTCTGGCATCCGTCAACACGTCAATAAGAAACCTTGCGGCCATGGTGCAGCAATCAGGTTGCAGCGGAGAGCGAACCGTTGGCTCCTGTCGCGGTATTTTTTGCGTAACTCCCAGAAAAAATTTCTTTCTTGCTCACTAACCAAGGAGTTTGGCTCGGCCAGAAAGGAGTGCTGCCGACTTGGCAAGGAGTTGTACTCGGCAGCAAAGGAGTCTGGCCGACTACCAAAGGAGTTTGGTCAAGCCGCAAAGGAGTGTTGCCGACTTGCAAAGGAGTTTTAGTCGGCAACACTCCTTTATAACTCACCAGGAAAGCAGTTTGGCCAAGCCGAACTCCTTTCTTACCGAGCCAAACTCCTTGGCCAGCGAGCTGTACTCTTCCCTTACCTCGTTGAACAGGTCGCATAATCAAGCCGCTCAGATGATTTTCTCAATCTTGGCCACAAAATCTTGAGCCGCTTCCGGGTCTCCGATTTCCTCAACCAGCATATTGGTCAGCTCGGCAATTCGGGCTGGAATCGTAGGCCCGCTTAACTGCCAGCGGTCAATATAATCCTGCATGACCATTCCTGCAACAGGGCCGATGGCTCCGGCCAAGGCCTGCTCGATTCTGCACAGTACAGCCTGGAGCTGGGCAGAGTAAAGTTCTTTGTCTAAAATTTCTTCAGGTTCGACTTCCTCAAGCTGCTCTTCCATTACTGGAAGCACAGGTTCCTTGTCCAGCTTTGCGGCAAGATGAACAGCCGCCTCAGCCACGGACGGGCAGTCGGCCTGAGGAGTACAGAGGACGATCAGGACAGCATTGCCCCGAAAGGGCAGCCCGATCACGGCGTAGCGGTCAAAGAAAAATTGCGCTGTCCTGATGTCAAGGCTGCTCATTACGCCCAGCTGGAAGAGGCGCAGCAGATGCGCACCCACAGTCTCTTGCAGGCCATCAGCCAGCTTCTCGCGGGTTTTCCCGCAGAGCACCCCGTCTTTTTTGTCAAAAATGCAAACTCCGAGTACGCCGACAAGAGAGGAGACCTCATTAAGGAGATTCTGCATGATCTCATGCTCCAACCTTTTTTGGCGGACGCAGGGAAGCGCGGATACGGGTGGTAATGGCCAGCACAGAAGCGTGGCCGTCCAAAAGCAGGGCGATGACTAGCCCGATTCCCGGCAAAATCAGCAGAGACTCGCCTGTTCCTAACGCCATCTGGATGCTGTTTGGCCCCTTGACCTCGCAGCCTAGACCCTGCCGCATTTGTAGGCTGCTCATAACCGCATAAGTGATGAAGTTACACAGCTGCCGGTTGTCTGAAGAGCGGGCTACCACCTTGCCTTGCTGATTGAACAGATAGTAATGCCGTATTTCCGGCACAGCCATGATCTCGACGATCAGTCGTCGGAGAAGAGGATGGACTTTGGCCGTTTCAGGAAAAGGTGACTCCACTGGCGGCGGTACTGGCCCGCCGGCCTCCTCTGCTGTATGAGCATGGAGCAGGATGCGGGCCAGTGACTGGTTGATCCGCGTCATTCGATCTTCCGGTGCGCTCACCCGAAAGGCAGGATTGCGCAGGGCAAGCAGGGCATGAACCGCTTCTAGCCCGGCCTTACCTTCGCAGCTCGCGTCGATCAGCCGGCCTTCCCGGAAAAAAAAGCTCCCACTCTTGCCACCAGACGTAACTGTTAGGGTGCAGCTGCTGTGTTCATGTTCCAGGAGCTGGAGAAAGGCGGGCAACGACACGCCCGGAAATTTTTGGTCAGCCTGGCCTGGATCGATCATCGGTGTACCCGACGTTCAGGAGCGATAATTGGCGTTGATTTTGACATAGTCGCAGCTCAGGTCGCAGGTCAGCATCTCAGCTACTGCTGCGCCCTGGCCAAGGCCGACTGTGACTGTGAACGCCTTCTGCTTCAGGACTTGGGTAGCTGCGGCCTCTGCTTCTTTGCCAAGACCAAAGCCATGCTCTACCAGCAGAGCTTGATCAAAGGCAATAGCAACCCGCTCTGGCTGAAATTGAGTCCCAGAGCGACCCAGTGCGGCAATAATCCGGCCCCAATTGGCATCTTCGCCGAAAAAGGCAGTTTTCACCAAAGGCGAATTGGCGATGGTGCGGGCGGCGTTTACCGCCTCAGCCTGCGTTGCTGCGCCTTCTACGCGGATTGTGACTAGTTTGGTTGCGCCTTCGCCGTCCCGGACGATCTGTACGGCCAAGTCTTGGAAGATTCGGTGCAGAGCTTCAGTGAAAATAGCCAAATTCTCAGGGCTGTTTTCGTCGATCAGGCTATTGCCTGCCCCGCCATTAGCGAGGCAGAGCACGGTGTCGTTCGTTGAGGTGTCGCCATCAACCGTGATCCGGTTGAAAGACAGCTCGGCTCCCCTACTGACCGCTGCTTGCAGTGCGGGCTGGGCGATATTTGCGTCGGTTATGGCGAAGCAGAGCATGGTTGCCATGTTGGGCATAATCATCCCTGCGCCTTTAGCACAGGCCAGCAGATGTACTTCTGTGCCGCCAATCATAATTGTGGCCGAGGCTGTCTTTGGCACAGTGTCGGTAGTCATGATTGCCTTTGCCAGCTCATCAAAGCCCTCTTCGGACAGCCTGGCAGTCAGCTGGGGCATGGCTTGGGTAAAAGGCCGCAGATCAAGCTGGGCACCAATCACGCCGGTAGATGCCACCTGCACGAGTTCCTCATCAATTTGCAAAGCCTGAGCAACCAGCGCACCCACGGCACGGGCCATCTTCATGCCTTCTTCGCCAGTACAGGCGTTGGCATTGCCGCTATTAACAACAATTGCCTGCGCCCGACCTAAACGCAGTCGCTCCATGTCAAGCAGTACCGGCGCGGCCTTGACCACGCTGGTTGTGAAAACCCCAGCAGCGACTGCTGGAACCTCAGAATAAATCAGGCCCAGATCAAGTCTGTTCTGATACTTAATGCCAGCCTGCACAGCAGCGGCAGAAAATCCTTTTACCTTCATGCAATACCTGCTTTTGTCTATTTTTCCGATCTGCGGCCTGACCGCTTATAATCCTTGCCCTATCTTAGCACAGCGCAGGGCTTCTGTATAGTGTGTTAATGCCTGCTCCGACCGCAAAAATCACCGGCGAGAGAGGTGTCAGCGGAAAGGAATTGTTTCCCTGCGACCGCAGATATGCTACAATTCGGGCAGGCGATTTTAAAAAAGATGCAGGAGGAGCCTGTTATGACCACTGACGAGAAGAAATCTGACAAGAGCGAGAAAGAAAAAGAGAAGCAGAGTGAGCCGGAGCGTCTCCATGAGGGCACAGCGGCCAAGAACCTCAACAAAAAGGAAAAAAAGGGCCGCCGAGCCGTCTGGATCGACGAGGAAACATTGGAATACGAGATTGAGCTGAAAAGCCTCCAGATCGAGCTGATGAAACTCCAGCTCCATATCAAAGCTGTTGGCATGAGAGTGCTTGCGATCTTTGAAGGCCGCGATGCAGCAGGCAAAGGCGGCACCATCAAGCGGATCACTGAGTTTCTCAATCCGCGCACCACGCGCGTGGTTGCCTTATCTAAGCCCAATGACACCGAAGTAACCCAGTGGTATTTTCAGCGCTATGTCTCACACCTCCCTTCAGCAGGCGAGTTGGTACTCTTTGACCGCTCTTGGTACAATCGGGCAATGGTCGAGCCAGTAATGGGCTTTTGCACAGACGAGCAACACAAGCGCTTCCTGAAAGACGTTCCTCTGTTCGAACAAATGCTGGTCAAGGACGGCATTATCCTGTTCAAATTTTACTTTTCAGTCTCTAAAGAGGAGCAAGCCCGCCGTTTCGAGGCGAGAAAAAGCGACGTGCTCAAGCAGTATAAGCTGTCACCGGTGGATAACCTCGCGCAACAGCACTGGGATCAGTACAGTGTCAAAAAATTCCAGATGCTCAACGAATCCAACCGCAGTCTCAGTCCGTGGACGATCATCCGCTCAGACAACAAAAAGAGAGCCAGGATTAACTGCATGAAGCATATCCTTGCCAACATCGATTACCCGGAAAAGATTGCGGCAGAAAGACTCATTGCTGACCCGGCGATCGTCATCTCTGGTATTGACGAAATCCAGCACATGGAAGAGCATCTATTCAAGCCCGGTTTGCTCCGAGGTTGAACGCCATGACGATAGGGAGAGGCTGCCAATGATCAGCATCAGCGTTATTTTTTGGATATTCATTTTGCTGTTTGCACTGGTTGGCTCGATGCGGAGCTGGAGCAAGGAACTGCTGGTGGTGTTCAGCATCATCTTGGCTCTGTTCATCATCCAGGTCATCCAAACCTATGTGGGACCTGTTTCCCGAATACTCTCCTCGGCCAATCCGTCAGGGCAGTTTTGTCTGTGGTCACTGCTAATCATCATCTTCGCTATGTTTGGCTATCACGTCCCTACTGTGCACAAGCTCGCCGGAGTCAAACTGAATACCTCTCGCGACCGCCTTCAAGACTGGTTGCTAGGGGCCATCCTCGGTGCCTGTAATGGTTATCTCATTGTAGGCACCATCTGGTCATATCTGCACATGGCTGGCTATCCTTTTGCCGAATCCTATATGATCCCACCCAAACCTGGCACCCCAGCAGGCGACGCAGCTTTGAAACTCATTACTTGGCTGCCGCCTGCTTGGCTTGGCGTACCGGAAATTTACTTTGCTGTGGCGATAGCTTTCGCCATCATCGTGATTGTGTTTATCTGAACCTATCTCAAAAACGATTTTCTTAGGAATTCCCTCGACTTGCTCGGCAGTTTTTCTTCCTGCAACGCCTTGTTCCTCGTTTTCTCTAAGTTAAGCTTCATTTAAATCTTGTTAATGTTGGCCATCAACGGCTTTTTTGCCGTTTACATCGTGCCAATGTCAATCGGAATTGACATGGTTCCAATTTGAATCGCCCCGATTCCGATTGGAATTGAGACGATTCTAACCGGAATTGACATGTTTCTAATTGGAATTAAGGCAATTCCAATCGGAAATGGCCTAATGTCAATTGGAATCGGGGCAATTCCGATTGACATTGAACCAATTTCAACAGGAAACAAGACGATTCCAATTTGAATCGTCTCAATTCCAATCGGAATCGGGGCGATTCAAATTGAAATTAGGGCAATTTCAGTGTGCATTAGACCATTTTCGGCTTGCTCTGTAGCAGGAACAACGGTGTTTTATTCAAGAAAATCAAATCTATAGCGGGGCGTATCTCCGCTGCCGACAGACAAAAAATACAGGAACACAGAAAAAGCTTGACACAAGGCAGGTGAACCTTGCCCTTACCCAAATACGGAAGCACAGGGCAGGACGTTCTCCGAGCATTCCTTTGCAAACAATTTTTGCCCACCTTGACAAAGAAAAATTCACCCTGTTTAATGAATTCAGTGGTGCATTTCACATCTCCATTAAACAGCAACAGGGTGACTGATTATGGCTATATTATGTGGTTGGGATTTTAAGGGAAAAGGCGGACAGGCTGTTATTCCTGCTTCAACAAACGCAGCTGGTGTTTCTGGAACAACAGGAATAGGCAGCGGTCTCCTTGCTTTTAATTATCTAGGGAATGGACTAACCGGCAGGAAACAAACAAAAATAAATATCACTGACGCAAAAACAGACAACGAGTATTTTTCTTTCAAGATAACCCCAGCAAGTGGCAAGTCAATCACGATAACAGAAGTAAAGCTCCGCCCAGTAAGCCAAAATAGAAATAGAACATTTGTACTGCTTGTCAATAATACACAAGTAACAACATTTACCACCGGACAGATTTTTCTTCCATTAAAGTCTATCCCAGTTACTGGTATCAGCAACGTCACTGCTGCTGTTGAATTCAAACTTTATATTTATGGCCATACCGATGAATGGGAATCGGTTGGTATTGGCGAACGGCAGGCTGGAGTAAATGAGCAGGACTTGCAGATTATTGGCGAAGTCCGTGATATTGGTATTGTCACCCCAGACACGCAAGCACCGACTGCGCCGACTAACTTACGCTCGTCCAATATTACCTCGACAGGCTTCACTGTGAGCTGGAATCCCTCGACAGACAATGTTGGAGTCAGGAGCTACGAGGTGTTTACCGACAGCACATCACGCGGCACGGTTAATCATCCAACAACTACACTGAACATTACCGGCCTTACTGCGAACACCACCTATTCCGTGACCGTGCGGGCAAGAGACGCAGCAGGCAATACTTCGGCAGCAAGCGGGGCTTTATCTGTCACCACGAATCAAAGCATAGTTCCTGAAACAACACCGCCGACTGTACCGACCAACTTGCGCTCGTCCAATATCAGCTCGACCGGCTTTACCCTGAGCTGGAATGCCTCGACAGACAATATCGGCGTGGTCAGCTATGAGGTGTTTACTGGCAGTACGTCACGCGGCACGGTTAATCACCCGACGACTACACTGAACATCACCGGACTTACTGCAAGCACCACCTATTCTGTCACCGTGCGGGCAAGAGATGCGGCAGGCAACATCTCCGCAGCAAGCGGGGCCATTGGCGTCACCACCTTGCCGATAGACAACAGAACCTATCCAAACAGCAGATCAAGGATGGGCATCAATCTGTCCAGCGTGAATGAATACACCACAGATCAGCCCTTCAAAGACCTCTTCAAGACAGCGAGGCCGTGGAACGACGGCAACACTGCTCCAATGCAGCTTGATGCCAACGGCTGGATCACTTCCCTCAATGGTGTGCAGCGGGCCAGAGCTTACGTGATGCTCAGTGATACACCCGCTGAAGTTTACGAGATGGGTCAGTATGTGTTGCTCTATGAAGGGGCGGGAACGATTGTCTTTGAAGGCGCAGGGGTGTCTCTGGTCAGCACCTCGCCGGGCCGGAACGTGTATAACGTTAGTCCGCAGCCAGGCAACCGCTGGATTGACATTACAGCGGTTACTCCAAATAATTACATCCGCAATATCCGCTTGCTCCCTGCGATCTACGAGTCAAACTACCAGAGCAATCCGTGGCGACCATATCACCTCAGCCTCTGGACCAAGTTTAAAACCATCCGCTTTATGGACTGGATGGCCACCAACAATTCCACGCAGATTACTTGGAATCAACGCACGACCCTATCGAGGTACACCTATAATGATCGGAGCGGCGTGCCCCTGGAGTTGATCGTTGATCTCTGCAACAGGCTGCACACCGATGCCTGGATCTGTGTTCCTCATCAGGCAGATGATAATTATGTCGCCCAAATGGCGCGGCTCTTGCGGAGTTCGCTGACTGCTGACCTGAAGGTCTATGTTGAATACTCGAATGAATGTTGGAACTACATGTTCCAGCAGGCAAGCTACTGCCTGAACAATGGACGGACGACCTATCCGAACATCGGCGACGATTACGAGCGGCATATCCGCTGGTACTCCCGCCGCTGCGTGCAGATTTACGATATCTTTGAGCGGGAATTCGGCGGCACCTCGCGGCTGATCAGAGTACTGGGCGGCCAGCAGGGTAATGCGTGGGCCTTACGGGTGATGTTCGAGCATGAGAACGCGCGCAACAAGGTGGATGCCTTTGCTATTGCCCCGTACTTTGGCCATGAGTATGCCTGCGATAAACATCAGAACGTTATTTCCTGGACACTGGCCCAGTTCTTCAATGACATCAGAACTTCTGCTTTACCCACCGCATGGGCGGGCG
Organism: Candidatus Electronema sp. PJ; assembly: GCF_048287395.1. Taxonomy (NCBI): domain Bacteria; kingdom Pseudomonadati; phylum Thermodesulfobacteriota; class Desulfobulbia; order Desulfobulbales; family Desulfobulbaceae; genus Candidatus Electronema; species Candidatus Electronema sp. PJ. The sequence continues at coordinate 23,552 of NZ_JBLWEO010000071.1, forward strand.
TGCAAGAGTGTATAACTTACGCCAGTTCCGTGGGCAAACCGATGCTGGCCTATGAAGGAGGGCAGCATTTCACTGGTGGCTTCTGTAATGGCGTGGATACAGCAAATATTCCAGCCTTGAACCAGAAATTTATTGATGCCAATCTCTCTCCAGAAATGGGCAGTATCTACACAACAGATCTGAACAGATGGCGAAGCATGGGTGGCGGGATGTATTGCGCTTTCGCCTCGTTCAGCGAATACACCCGCTGGGGTTGCTGGGGAGTTCTACGCTATCCTAAGCAGAATCCAACGACTGCGCCGAAGTATCAGGCGATTATAAATTGGATTGACAACAATCTGATCTAGTTTTCTTTCAAAATTAGCGAAAAAGCCTGGAGGATATCCAGGCTTTTTTATTTTCAGCGTATTTTTGATCCAGATCAATAAATGTAAAACTCTCTGTGGTAGTCATTCAAACAAAGTAAAGTTAGGCACAGTTAATGTTTCCCTTGACATAAGGATATGGCACCATCTTATAATAAAAATATACTTTCTCAATAAGGAATAATCCGTCTCTCTGGAGGAAACGTCATGAAAAATAAGGCATCCCTCTGTTCTTTGCTGCTTATCTTGCTTGCAGCTTTTTCGTTTACACCGACGATTGTTACCGGCCAAACCACCCTGGCTGCTTGGGATTTCACTGGCAAAGGAGGAGAAAGCTCTGTCGATGCCTCGGTTTTCTCTGGCGTTTCTGCTGTTGCCGCTGTTGGTGGCGGCTTAACGCCGGTCGGTGATTTGAACAATGGCTTGGTTGGACGAAATCAAACCAAAACAACCCTTGCCGAAGCAATCGCTGCGGATCAATACATCTCCTTTACCCTGACACCAGAAGAGGAACAAAGCATCACTATAACAGCTGTTAAAATCAGACCAGTGAGTCAAAACGAAACGCGCAGCTTTGCCTTGTTCTCCAGCCTGAAGCCATTTGCCCTAGGCAATCAGCTTACGGAGTTTACCTCGTCAGGAATTCATCAGCCGCTGCATGTAATTAAAACTGAAAAAAGCTATACGATCTCCCTGAAAGGAATCACGGTAGTTGGCAGTAAAAGTAGCATGGCCGCTCTTACTGCTCCGCTGGAATTCCGTCTTTATATTTATGGCCATACCGACGAATGGGAATCCGTCGGCATTGGTGAGCGGCTGCCTGGCTTAGATGAAAAAGACCTCATCGTACTTGGCTCAGTGAGTGGCCCAGATCTGCAAGCTCCAAGCGCACCAACCAATCTCGCTTCCTCGTCAATTTCCTCAACTGGCTTTAAATTGAGCTGGACTGCTTCCACAGACAATGTTGGCGTGGTTGCCTATGAAGTTTTTGCCGATGGCATTCCCAAGGGTAAAACAGCGAACACCTTCATGCAGCTTAGTGGCTTAACGCCCGCAACTACGTATGCCATGACTGTGAAGGCCAGCGATGCCGCCAGCAATGTTTCCGAAGCTAGTGCGCCGCTGAATGTCACGACTTCTGAACCAGGGACACATCCCAACAGCAATTCCCGGATGGGGATCAATCTTAGCGGCCTGAGAGATTATTCTGACGAGCAGCCTTTTAAAGATCTGTTCAAGTCTGCCCGGCCTTGGCTTGTAGATGCCATTCCTAACCAACTCCATCCAGCCCAGCTCTCGTATGATGCCAATGGTTGGATCACCTCGCTGAATGGAGCCGCCAACGCCCGCGCTTATCTGATGATCAGTGACAATCCAGCTGAGGTCTATGAAATGGGTCAATATGTGCTGTTGTATGAAGGGCAAGGTACTATCGCTTTTGAAGGACCTGGTGTGTCTTTTGTCAGCGAGACCCCAGGCAGGATAGTCTATAACGTCACTTCCCAGCCAGGCAACCGCTCAATCAATATTACTGCCACAACTGCGAATAATTATCTCCGCAACATCCGGCTCCTGCCTTTGGAATACGAAACAAACTATCAGGACAACCCGTGGCGGCCTTATATCTTGGAGCGTTGGAACAAATTTAAAACCCTCCGCTTCATGGACTGGATGCTCACGAACCATTCCACCCAGGTTAATTGGTCAGATCGGACAACACCCACCTGGTACACCTACAACACCTATGGGAATGATCAGAACGGCACGGAGATTCCGACTAAAAGCGGCATTCCCCTCGAGCTAATCGTCGATCTCTGCAATCGGCTTCATGCAGATGCGTGGATCAACGTGCCGCACATGGCTTCTAATACCTACGTCACCAATATGGCTACTCTCCTGAGAGACAACCTCAACCCTGATTTGAAAATATATATCGAGTATTCCAACGAATGCTGGAACTATATTTTTGAACAGACCTGGTACTGCTTGGAAAACGGCAAAGCTACCTATCCTGAACTGGTTGGGGTTGATGAATTCCGGGCGCAACTCCAGTGGTATTCGCTTCGTTCAGTGGAGATCTTCAATATCTTCGAGACGGTCTTTGGCGGAACCGCTCGTTTGGTCAGAACATTGGGTGCGCAGCAAGGCAATCCAGGCACGCCAGAGGTAATCTTGGAACACGGCGATGCAATGAACAAGGCCGACGCAGTGGCCATCGCTCCTTATTTCGGCCATGAGTATGCTTGCGACAAATATCAGCAGGTCAAGTCGTCCACCCTCGCCCAATTCTTCAACGACATCAAGACAGTTTCCCTGCCCTTGTCTTGGGTCAACACTGAAGCGTGTATTAACTACATCAAATCAAAAGGCAAGCTGGTTGTGGCCTATGAAGGGGGGCAGCATTTCACTGGTGGGGTCTGCGAGGACAATACAAACACCTTTGACGACATTGCCTTAAACCAGAAATTCCTTGATGCTAACCTCAACTCGGAGATGGCTGAGGTCTATACCCTGGATCTCAACAAATGGAAGGATCTGGGTGGCGATATGTACTGTGCTTTCTCGGCTACAGGGAATTACAGCAAATACGGTTACTGGGGTATTTTGCTCTCACCGAAGCAGAATCCGCTCGATGCGCCTAAATATCAGGCAATCACGCAGTGGATTGACGACAATCCCCAGTAAACCGACTTGAAGCTGGCTGCGCCCAGCAACGATCCGGTTGTTGCTGGGTGCAAAGGAGTTCCTGCCGAGCTAAGAAGAGTTGTTGTTGAGCAGAAGAATGTTTTGGCCGAGTAACAACCTTCTGCTGCTTGGCAACAACCTTCTCTAGCCGAGCTAGAACCTTTTGTTGTTAAGCCAAAGAAGGTTATAGCTCAACAACAACCTTCTTTTGCCGAGCCACAACATTTTGTTGTCAAGCAAGAGAATGTTGCGGCCAAGCAAGAACCTTTTGTTACCGAGCCAAAACCTTCTCTTTTTGCGCAGAAACGAGTTGTAACCAACTTGGAACCGTGTCGCTCTCCCCTCCCACCTTCCTGTTTTTTTCTGGGCTTTTTTTGAGCTAATCAGTTTTAATGGGCGCAGCAGATTCGCGCGTTACGCGCTTGAGTATTTTCTTGGGTTAAGGAGATTGAATGATGGGACAAACAGTTGCAGAGAAGATCATCGCCGCGCACTTGGTTGAGGGCGAGCTAAAAAAGGGCGCGGAGATAGGTATCCGCATTGATCAGACGCTTACGCAGGATGCTACGGGCACGATGGCCTATTTGGAGTTCGAGGCCATCGGTATTCCGCGCGTGCGCACCGAGTTGTCGGTCAGCTACGTGGATCACAACATGCTGCAATCGGATTACAAGAACGCCGACGACCATGTTTTCCTGCAAGGCACGGCCCGCAAATTCGGCCTACACTACTCGCCGCCCGGCAACGGCATCTGCCATCAGGTGCATTTGGAACGCTTCGGCATTCCGGGGAAAACGTTGCTCGGTTCAGACTCGCACACCCCGACTGGCGGCGGTTTGGGAATGCTGGCCATCGGTGCGGGCGGGCTTGATGTGGCCATGGCTATGGCAGGCAAGCCTTTTTACCTGCTCATGCCGAAGATTTACGGCATTAAACTGACTGGCAAGCTGCGGCCTTGGGTAGCAGCCCGCGATGTACTGCTGGAAGTACTGCGGCAACTCACGGTCAAGGGAGGTGTAGGCTATATCATGGAGTATTTCGGCCCTGGTGTGGCGGAATTAAGCCTGACTGACCGAGCCACCATCACCAATTTCGGCGCAGAACTGGGGGCAACCACCTCAGTCTTCCCTTCTGACGAGCAAACACGCAAGTATCTGGCAGCGCAAGGCCGAGTCGAGCAGTGGCAAGAACTGCGCGCAGACGCAGACACGGAATATGACAAGGTATTGGAGATTGATCTCTCCTCTTTAGAGCCTATGATCGCCTGTCCATCCTCTCCAGACAACGTGGTCAAGGTAGCCGAGGTGGCTGGCAAGCCTGTGGCCCAGGTGCTGATCGGCTCCTGCACCAATTCCTCCCTGCGCGACTTAACCGCAGTCGCCAAAATCATGGCCGACCAGGTTGTGCATCGAGATGTCAGCTTTGAGGTCAACCCTGGCAGCCGTCAGGCCCTGGAAAATCTGGTTGCCCAGGGCGGCGTACTGCCTTTGCTCAAGGCTGGCGCGCGGATCCACCAGTCTGGCTGCCTTGGTTGCATTGGTATGGGCCAAGCACCACCCACTGGCATGATCTCGTTGCGGACTTTCTCCCGTAATTTCCCGGGTCGCTCTGGTAATCAGGGGGATTTAGTCTATTTATGCAGCCCAGAAGTCGCTGCGGCCTCAGCCATCAAAGGTGTGATCACGGATCCGCGCGAGTTAGGCGAATATCCGGCCTTTACTTTGCCGGAAACTTATCTGCCGGGCGACGAACGCATTGAACCGCCCCTGCCAGAAGCGGAAAGCGCGAAGGTGGAGATCGTGCGCGGCCCGAATATCGCGCCTTTCCCGAACTTTGCCCTGCTGCCAGAGACCTGGCGCGGCAAGATTGTCCTCAAACTGGCCGATAACATCACCACTGATCACATCATGCCAGCAGGCGCAAAGATATTGCCCCTGCGCAGCAACATCCCGGCCATCAGCGAATACGTCTTCTCGCAGATCACCGAGGGTTTTGCCCGCGCCATGCAGGAGACGATGGCCGAAGGCTTCGCTGGCGCGGTGGTTGGCGGCGATAACTACGGCCAAGGTTCCAGCCGCGAACACGCTGCTCTGGCTCCGCGCTACCTTGGTGTGCAGGTGAAGTTAGTGAAGAGCTTTGCCCGCATCCATAAGGCGAATTTGATCAACTTTGGCATCGTGCCGCTCACCTTTGCAGATCCAGCAGACTACGACCGCATCGAGCAGGGCGCGGAAATGGTCATTCCTAACATCCGCGCAGCCATCCTCAGCGGCGCAGAAATGCTGACCGTGGAGATTGGTGGGACGAAAGTGCAGGCCCGCTGCGAGTTATCCCAGCGACATCGGGAGATTATCGCGGCTGGCGGTTTGCTCAACTGGGCAAGATAGAAGGCCCGCAAGGGAAGACTCGGCAGGGAGTAAAAAAATAATATTTCTCGTTAAATATTGAATTGCCCCTGCTGGGCACGGCAAGCCGCAGACCAGCGGCCTCTTCTTGAGAAAAGCAGAAAAAACGCTGCATTGTCTGTAAAGAAAATTGTATTCATCCTGGGCAATCTTGCCGGGTAGGGTGATGTCGTCTGCGGCTCAACTGCATGATTTCACTGCTAGGTATTTTACTTAATCAGTCTGTTGCAAAACTGGCACAGCTCTTGCATATACCAAGGTGTTCTTCATCTCTTCTTTTTTTGGCCGACTCTTCCTTCACTGGGAGAGTCGGTTTTTTTATTGGGAGCCGTTCTGCTCCTTTTCCACTCCCCTGAAATCTGTGGCCGCTCTCTTGCACAACCTGGGTCGTTCTTGTACAGTGATTCTTTGCTTGAGAGATAAAAACGCGTCTCGTTTTGCTCCCAGAAAAAGGCGCGGGCATTTGAGAGAAGTATGGAATTTCCTCTCTTACAGTCAGATTATTTCAGGAGAACTTTGATGGACATCGAGAAACTGCTGGGCAAGCTGCTCCAAGAAGCAATGGGTTCTGGTTCCAGCCAATTTCAGAAAGGGCATAAACAACCTGGTGGCTATCGCCAGGAAAGCACAGGCGCAGGTTCGCTACTTGGCAGCCTGACCAATCAGCTCAGTTCCGGTAAAGGCTTAATGACCGCCATTGGTCTCGGCGTTGGTGCCTATGAAATCTTCCGCAGCAGCGGTCAGCAGCAATCAGCACCAGCACAAAACTGGGGCGGCTCTGTGCCCTCTGCGGCAACGCCTCCTCCTCCCCCGCCACTACCTGCTTCCGGCCCAGTTTCTGTCGCGCCAACAGTCTCACCAGTCGCTGCGCCCTCAGGCAACAATCAGGAATTGGCCTGCCGACTGATCCGGGTGATGATTGGCGCGGCTCATGCGGATGGCACACTGGATGCTGAGGAGGAAAAAAATATCCTCGACCGCCTGCGTGGCGCAGAGCTGTCGCAGGAAGAGAAAATGTTCCTCCTGGAAGAGCTGCATCATCCCCGCAGCATCGCTGAATTGACCGAAGGCATCGGTGAGCTCCGGCTGGCCCAGACCTTATATGCGGTTGCCCTGTCCGCGATCACGCTTGACACCGAGAGCGAACGCCGCTGGCTGGATGAGTTGGGCGCGGCACTGGGGCTGAGTGCGGAAATCCGCCGTTTCATCGAAGAAACGCGGTAACGCAACCGAGAAACACTACAGCCAGCCGCAGACGGAAACGACTGGCAAGGGAGATGCGCGATGAGCGAGGTGCCTTGGAAGGAAAAATTGCTTGTGCCAGTCGTGTCTATCGTGCTGACTGGCGTAGTGGGTTCGGGTTTAACCGTGCTGTTCAATCATTTAGATTGGAAATCTCGGACCAAATTTGAGGCGGACAAAATAGCCATTGAGAACCGGCGCACGGAAATCAAAAAGATCATGGCCCTCTGCCAGCAGCGGTTCTTTTTATCGAACATGATCTACAAATATGCCGATGAAAGCGACTATGAGTCGGTCAAGAATCTGGATGCTGAATATACCAAGGTAGTCAGAGACTGGAACTTCAACCTGCACATCAACCGCTTGCTGCTGGAACAGATTTTCAGCCCCAGTGTGGCAGAGCAATTCTGTGATGAAGACATCCTGAAAGGCGATGTAAAGAACAGCGCATCCGTCCACAGCCGCTTCTATCTCCTGGGCAAGGAGGTTGGCTATGTCCTCAAGCAGATCAAACGCAATGAAAAGCCGATCAACCTGGTTGAATGCCACAACAAGCTGAAAGACGTGGGCACTGCGCTGGAAGATTTCTATCGCAACATCATTGCCTATTATTAGCACCAGCCCCCTTCCCTTTTCTGATCGAGACCTATGTGCGGCATTGCCTTTCTTTTTGACGAGCACCTTTCTGCTGACGAACATCAGGCCAGAATGCAGGCCGCCTTGCAGGCCATGCAGCATCGTGGCCCAGATGACCACGGTCTCTGGCAAGGACAAGGCGTGAGCAGCGGCCATCGCCGCCTGTCGATCATTGATCAAGCAGGCAGCATCCAACCCATGCTCAGTCCAGATGGCCGCTACATCCTCAGCTTCAACGGTGAAATCTACAATTACCAAGAACTGCGGCCTGATTTGCAGACCCACTGGCAGTTTCACACGCATGGCGACACGGAGGTCTTACTGGCTGGGCTGATCAGATTCGGTACCGCCTTTATTGACCGAATGGAAGGCATGTGGGCCTTTGCCCTGTGGGATAAGCAGGAGCAACGCCTGCTCCTTTGCCGCGACCGCATGGGTAAGAAGCCGCTCTATTATCAGACGAGCGGCAGTTTTCTCGCTTGTGCCTCAGAACTGCCCGCCCTGAAGCGACTTGCCCAGCAATCTTGGGCAGAAGATTTGGCGGCCAGCGCGGATTTTTTCCGGCATGGCTACTATTTGCCCGGCAGCACCGCCTATCAAAACGTGTGCGAGTTGCTGCCCGGCCATGTGATCGAGTGGGCACCCGGTAAAAACTGCGTTGAACAGCCGTATTGGTCGCTGCAAATTCGCACTTTTCAAGGGAGCAAAGAAGACGCAGTGGCAGAGCTGCGGAGCAAGCTGATTCGGGCAGTGAAGCGGCGGATGGTGGCGGATGTGGAGGTCGGGGCCTTTCTTTCTGGCGGGGTTGATTCCTCGTTGGTGGTCGCCATTATGTGCGCCGAGCTGGGCGTACATCCCAAAACCTTCACCATCGGCTTTCAGGAGCGGTCTTACGATGAGCGCGAGTTTGCCGAGCAGATTGCCAAGCAGCGCGGCACTGATCACCACGTGCGGGTCTTGGAAAGCTGGGATCGGGCGCAGCTGACCAGCCTGATTCTCCACAATGTGGGCCAGCCTTTTGCCGATTCCTCGCTCCTGCCCACCTTTATGGTCTCGCAGCTCGCCGCCTCCAAAGTGAAAGTGGCCCTGTCTGGCGACGGTGGCGACGAGTTGTTCAGCGGGTATCAGCGGTATCAGGCCCGCGCCATTCTCCGTTGGTACCTGCATTTGCCCAAGACCTTGCGGCGCAGCGCGGAAAAGCTCATTCGTAGCCTGCCAGAGCCAATGGCTCATCATAGCCGCTCAATCATCAAAAAAGCGCATCTCTTACAAGATATTATCAACCGGATTGAGGACGAAACCCCCTACTTTGCGCCGGTGCTGTATCCGCACGAACAGTATGCCAGCCTCTTTCCCAGCCTAATTGGCCAGGGCAAAGCCTTGCCTAACCTGCCCAGACAAGAGAACAGCGACGACATCCAGCAGATGATGTATGCCGATGCCTTGATTTATTTGCCGCAAGATATTTTGGTCAAGGTAGATCGGGCTTCAATGGGCTGTTCTTTGGAAACCCGCGCCCCTTTTCTTGATCGCGACGTGGTTGAACTGGCTTTTTCCCTGCCGCGCCACTGGCACCGCTCAGGTTTCAGCGGTAAAAAGATGCTGCGCCAGGCTTTTAGCGACCTTTTGCCCGCTAATATCTGGAATCGGCGCAAGCAGGGCTTTGGCGTGCCGATTCACGACTGGTTCCGCAAAGAATTGGGCCAGGAATTTGAGGAATTATTGGCCAAAGACAGCGGCCCCATCAACCCAGCAGAAGCCCTCAACCTCCTGCGCCAGCATCGCCAGGGCGAGCGCGATCATGGCTACCGACTTTGGTCGCTCTATATCTACTTGTTGTGGAAGAGCAGCGGGTTGTGAGAGGAAAGGCAGGAAATACGCAACGAGAGCAACTCGATTGCCAAGGAGTTTTAGTCGGCCAGAGAGGAGTTCTGCCGAGTAAGAAAGGAGTTTGGCTCGGCAACAAAAGGTTCTTGCTTGGCCAAAGAGGAGTCTTGCCGAGTAGCAAAGGAGTTTTGTTGAGTCGAACTCCTTTCCAAGTAAGCAACAAAGGAGTTCGGCTTGGCCAGAAAGGAGTTTGGCCGACTGGCAAAGGAGTTTTGCTTGGCAGAACTCCTCTCCTGTTAAGCCGCAAAGGAGTTTTGGCGAGCCAGATTTGATGAATAAACGCCCTTTCTCCTCCATCAGTAAGATCTCCTTCTCTTCATCGAGAACCGGGCGGATTAAATCCCGAACACATAAGCCTTTTTATAACTATACGTACTTATCGGAGGAATCATGGCGAAAATTCAGGTGAAAAAACCTGTGGTGGAGATTGATGGCGACGAGATGACCCGGATTATCTGGGCCTTTATCAAAGACAAACTGATCCTGCCCTATCTTGATGTGGATCTGCATTACTACGACCTCTCTATCCAGAAGCGTGACGAGACCAGCGACCAGATCACGGTGGATGCAGCCCAAGCGATCAAGCAGCATGGCGTGGGTGTAAAGTGTGCCACGATCACTCCAGACGAGGCCAGGGTCAAGGAATTCAGTCTCAAGGAGATGTGGAAGTCGCCCAACGGCACTATCCGCAATATCATCGGCGGCACAGTCTTTCGCCAGCCGATTATCTGCCAGAACATCCCGCGCTTAGTACCTGGCTGGACAAAACCCATCGTGATTGGCCGCCATGCGTTTGGCGATCAGTACCGTGCCACCGATTTCCTCGTACCTGGCGCGGGTAAATTGACGATGCGCTTCGAGCCTGCCGACGGTAGCCAGGCAGTGGAATACAAAGTCTTCGATTTCCCCGGAAGTGGCTGCGCTCTGGGGATGTATAACTTGGATGAGTCGATCCGGGGATTCGCTCGCTCCTGCATGAACTACGGCTTGACTCTAGGTTGGCCGGTGTATCTCTCGACCAAAAACACCATTCTCAAGAAATACGACGGTCGCTTCAAGGATATCTTCCAGCAAGTCTTTGCGCAGGAGTTTAGCGACCGCTTTGCCAAGGCTGGTATCACCTATGAACATCGTTTGATCGACGATATGGTCGCTGCGGCCTTGAAATGGGAGGGTGGTTTTGTCTGGGCGTGCAAGAATTACGACGGCGACGTGCAGTCAGACACCGTGGCGCAGGGCTTTGGCTCGCTGGGCTTGATGACTTCGGTGCTGATGACCGAAGACGGCCAGACTATTGAGGCTGAGGCCGCACATGGCACCGTTACCCGCCACTATCGCGAGCATCAGAAGGGCAATAAAACCTCCACCAACCCGATTGCCTCCATCTTTGCCTGGACACGCGGCCTGTATTACCGGGGCAAATTCGATGCCACCCCGGAGGTGATGCGTTTTGCCGAGACTTTGGAGCGGGTCTGCGTGGAAACGGTGGAATCCGGCTTCATGACCAAGGATTTGGCCCTGCTGATCAGCAAAGACCAGCCCTGGCTCACCACCGAAGAGTTCCTCAACAAGCTCGCCGCGAACCTGCGACTGGCCATGCACTGAGTTCTCATGCAGACAGCCCTGCACGCACTGCTGGAGGCTGTCTCTGCGCTGCTTTTCCCGGCCCGTTGTTTGGGCTGCGAAAAGCAGCTCGGCCTTTGCCGCCCGCCTCTACTCTGCAAGGACTGCCAGGCCAAGCTGTGCGTAATCGTTTCACCGCTGTGTTCCTGCTGTGGCTTGCCTTTTGCTTCCGGCGCAGATCGTCTCTGCCTGACTTGCCAGCAGCAACCTTTCGCCTTTAACCAGGCGCGCTCCCTTTTTGTCTATCAAGAGCCTGTTAGCTCGCTGCTCCTGCAACTCAAATTCGGGAACAGCCTGGCTGGACTGAGCACCTTGGCCGCTTTAGTGGAACCGGCTGACCTTGCGACTGTCTTCCATGCGCCTGATCTGCTTGTGCCAGTCCCTCTCCACCTCAGTCGCCTGCGTTGGCGCGGTTTTAATCAATCATTGCTCTTAGCCAAGACCTGTTTTCCGGTTTGGCAGAAGAAAATTCAGCCTGATTTGCTCCAACGACATCGAGTCACTGTGCCGCAAACCCAGCTGAATGGCGCAGAACGGCGGTGCAACCTGCTTGGAGCCTTCAGTCTGCGTGATCCACAGGCCGTTAAAGGCAGGCGCGTCCTGTTGGTGGATGATGTTTTCACGACTGGCTCAACTCTGCGCGAATGCGCTGAGGTTTTGGCCGCAGCTGGAGCCGCTGGAATCGAGGCCTTTACACTAGCCAGGACAGTGCACTGAAGAAAAAACGCTCGCAACAAGCGGCCAGAGCTATTCAACCGACCGCTTGGCAAGGCTTCAGATAGGACGAACTGTTGGACAGTCAGATTGAGGCAGGATATCCAGGTCTGCTGTCTCTTCAGCAGGTTTAATGACGTGATACAGACGGCAGAAACCGCTGCGCCGAGAGGAATGCACTTCAGCAACAAACAGGCCATTTTCTTTTACTGGCAGAATACGGATCTGCAGATTGGCATCAAGCCCGTTTTGCCCTTTAGACTCCAGTTGAACGCGCTCTACTCCTGCGAGAAAAGCCTGTTCAGCGGTTTTGCCATAGGCTTTTAGGTCGCAAGCCTCAGTTGAAATAGATGAGATGAAAAGAACAGCGAAGAACACGAATAAGGCGGCGAGTGAATGCTTCATGGCTTTGCCCTCTGTGTAATTTTTTAATCAGTAAAACAGGCTCTCGACGAGCTTGAATAATAACTATTCCTAAAATTAAGAGTAGAGCAAATTTTTAGCAGAGTCAAATTTTTCCTGGAGGAAATATTTAACCGTGGAACCGTAGTCTGCATTGTCGTAAATGAAGAAAATGTCAAGATGATATTCCACCTATTGCTGTAAATATGAAGTAGACTCTTAACAGGCTGTTTTCAAGAAGAATACGGAGAAGGCAGAGAGGAAATCCACTGGTAAACAAAGGGTTCTTGCCGACTAACAAAGAAGTTTGGCCGACTTAGCAAGGAGTTTTACTCGCCAGGAGAGGAGTTTGGCCAAGCCGGAAAGGAGTTGCAGTCGGCAGAAGAGGAGTTTGGCCGACTTGCAAAGGAGTTTTGTTTGGCCGGAAAGGAGTTGAACTCGGCAAGAACCTTTTGTTGCCGAGCAACAACCTTCTCTTGTCGAGCCGGAAAGGAGTTTGGCTTGGCCACAAAGGAGTGCAAGCTCCTTTGAGTCCTTGGCAAACAGGTAGAGATCCTTTGCCAGGAGCTTTTCTTTTTGTTCAAGGAGAGAAAATTACGGCCCTGGCTTGCTGGCAAATTTCTCTGCTTGGGCCTGATAGTAGGCTCGGTTGGTTGGATCAATTTCTGCGGCCTTGCCAGCGGTTTGCACCGCCTCGTCTTGCTTCCCAACCGCCCATAACGCTTCAGCCAGCGTGTCGAGAATATAGCCCTTCTCCTCCACATTGACCGCTGCCTGGGCCAGCTGCAAGGCTCTCGCCGGATCACGCAGGCGTTGGTCTTTGGCGGTGAGTAACAGCCAGGCCAGATTGTTGGCCGTCTCTGCGGCTTTGGGTTCTGCTTGCAAGGCAAGTTGATAGGCAGCCAAGGCCTTTTTTTCTTCCCCTTTTTCAAAGAGCAAATCCGCCCGCAACTTGAGCAGCTCGCTGCTGCCGGGCTTTTCCCGCAGCTTTTTTTCGATCCAAACCTCCTTCTGCTGCATCTGCGCGCGATGGTGGAGCTGATCTGTGTCTAAGGGCGGCAGCAGCCAGACCGCAAGACCGATGCCAAGGAAATAAGCGAGCAGACAACGGCGCACTTTTTGGTCGTGTTGTTCGGCTAAATGGGGATCGCTTGCGCAGCGGGCCAGGAAATCCATCCGTTCACCAATGCCAAAATGATGCCAATTCTTTTGCTCCCGCTTGATGCCGGTCAGACTGGCGATTTTATCGAATGCCCGGAACAATGGCCAGCTGCTGCCTTGCGCTCGAAAGGCGTGAACATCAGCTTGGCGCTCAAAATTGCGGATGAACCAGCCAAAAAGGAAGCGGAAATAGAGCAGAAACAGGGTGAGCATCGCTGCTCCGAACAAATATTCCCGCAAACGCTCGGCACTCATCTCAGACCAGAGCAGCAATTGCCAGAACCAGCTGCTGCCGAGAAGCAAGGCCAGCAGCGGTTTGGTCAGAGCCTCGGCTAACAGGCTAAAGCCGAAGAGGAGAACAAGATAGAGCAGGAGATGGCCGTTTTTCACATGACCAATTTCGTGCGCGAGTACAGACTCCAGCTCTTCCTGATCCAACGCAGCGAGCAAGGCTGGGGTGAGCAGGATATAGCGGAATTTTGGCGTAATTCCCATCACCGCCGCAGTCAGAGCGCGGCCTTCCAACAGCGGCCAACTCAGGATTTGGGCGGAGAAGTGCTGGCTGCGACAGAAGGTTTCGATCATTTCTTGCTGCGGCCCTGGCTCCAGCGGGGTGCAATTCCACAATTTGCTGATCAAAGGCGGGAAAAGCAGCGCGAGAAAGAAGAGCGAAAGGAGAAAAAATAGCACTTCACCCCAGGCTGAGGCCAGCATCTGCTGCACAGCCGGAAAGGGCAGCAAACGGAGGAGGTCAAAGGTCAGTGACAGCACCAACCAAGGCAGGACCAGCGACAGATTATTCCGCAAACTGGCAACGGCAAACTCGGCAACTGAGCGGCGACCGCCAAAAAGCAGCTGGTAGCCGGGTCTGGCGCGCAGCCAGATCAGCAGGAGAAAGAGGAAAAAGAGAAGCAGGCCGCCCAAATGCGCCAAAGTGGGCAGGGCATTGTTCCAGGATAATGGCTGGAGGTAGTATTTGAGGTCTAAGGCCAGCACGGAACCGATGAAGAGCAGCACTGCGAGCAGCAACAGCCTGCTTTCTGCGGCAAAATAGGCGGCTGTCCCGCCTCGACGAAAAGCAGCTTGGAACTGCTGGCGTGCCAGCTGGTAAAAGGCGAGCAGGGTCAGGGCAAACAGCGGCAAAGGCAGCCAAGCTGGCAGCCAAGGCTCTGCTGGGGCAGGCGCAGCGGAGAGGACAAAGATCACCGCCAGAAAATAAAGCAGATTACTGTAACCCATTATGAGTCGTAGATACCGTCTTGCCTGTCAAGAGGAAAGACCTCCTGCCAGGCAAGACGGCGGATAATTTGGCTGGTAAGGAAGGCGTGTTTTCAGCACGCCGAAGCAGAGATGAACGAGCTTGCGCATGGCGGCGCAGAGAGCGGAC